>DASRHH010000123.1:0-6027 GCA_035650635.1 Dehalococcoidia bacterium
CTATTCGAGCAGCTGAGCGGCGTGCCGGTGCTGGTCCTCGACGACCTCGGCGGCCACTCAGCGACCCCGTGGGCCCGCGAGAAGCTCTTCCAGTTGATCAACCAGCGCTTCGTGGCCCAGATGCCGACCGTGTTCACCACGTCGGCCGGACTGGACAAGCTCGACGAGCGCATACAGACGCGCCTCACTGACCCCTCGCTTTCGCGTGTCTTCGTGCTGGAGGAGACAAGCTCTCAGGCAACTGAGAAGATCGATGGCCTGGGGCTCGCGCTCCTGAAGACGATGACCTTCAAGACGTTCGATCCGGCGCACATCACAATGGACCGCGACGACGAGCGCATGGTGAGGGACGCCTACCGCCATGCCCTGGCCTTTGCCAAAGAGCCGAAAGACTGGCTGCTCCTGCTGGGCAACTCCGGCATGGGCAAGACACGCCTGGCGGCCGCCATCGGCAACTACTGCCGGGAGGCCGGACGGCAAGTGCTGTTCGTCATCGTGCCTGACCTGCTCGATCATCTGCGCTCCAGCTTCGACCCGCAGAATCCGGCCGCTTACGACGAGACTTTCGAGGCGGTTAAGACGGTGCCGCTGCTCATCCTCGACGACCTCGGCGCGCAGACCAGTACCCCCTGGGCGGACGAGAAGCTGTTCCAGCTGATCAACCATCGCTACAACGCCCTGCTGCCCACGGTCATTACAACGAGCTATCGTCGGGACCAGCTGGACTCGCGGCTCGTCTCACGTCTGGTGGACGGCCAGGTCAGCTCGCTACTGCTTCTGGGCAAGTTTGACTTCTGGGGCAAGGAGCGTCCGGTCGCCGCGGCGGCGCCGGTGCGACGCCCGCGCGCCCGACCTCGCTAACAGAGGCTATTCGCGCGACGTGATCATGGCGCGCTGCTGCAGCCAGTCCTTTAGAGCGGCGTGCGTCGTGTCGTAAGCCAGGTCGTCCCAGGGGATAGCGCCGGCGGGGAACCAGCGCTGCTCCTGCACCTCGCGCGTGAGTGTCGGCTCGCCACCGACCACGCGCCCGCGCAGGACGATCGAGAGGATGCCGGGGCCATCGGGCACGGGACGAGAGTACATGCCGACAAGCCCGTCGATCTTAGCGCGCAGACCCGTCTCCTCGATGGTTTCGCGGATCGCGCACTCCTCCACAGTCTCGTCCACCTCCATGAAGCCGCCGGGGAACGTCCAGTAGCCGATGCGCGGCTCGATGCCGCGCTTCACCAGCAGCACGTTGCCGGCATCTTCCAGGATCGCCCCAACAACGATCTTGGGGTTGATGTAGAGGATGTGCCCGCGCGGGCAGACCAGGCGTGGCCGCTCTTCGGTGGGGAGCTGCAGCTCGGAGAGGGCCTCGCCGCAGGTGGGGCAGAAGCCGTAGCGGAGGGGATATCCCTGTTCAGTGGTCACGGACGGTGGCTAGGCCTCGTGGGGCAGCATTTCGCCCTCGATCCACTCTTCGCCGCCCTCCCAGACCTCTTTCTTCCAGATCGGCACGATCGCCTTGAAGCGATCGACGATCCACTGGCCGGCCTCGAAGCCTTCACGACGGTGCGGTGAGGATACCGCGATAGCCAACGACGCGTCGCCGATCTCCAGACGGCCGGTGCGGTGCTGGATCGCGATATCGGTGAGGGGCCAGCGGGCCAGCGCTTCCCCGGCGATCTGGCGCATCACCTTCTCTGCCATCTCCGGATAGGCATCGTACTCCAGCCAGAGGACTCTGCGGCCCAGGCTATTGTCACGCACGACGCCAAGGAAGAGCAGCACGGCGCCGCTCTCATCGCGGCGCACGCGATCGATCAGCCCCTGGGGGTCCAGGGCGCGGTCCGTCACCTCAAAGAACACGGCAGCCCCCGCTGACCGGCGGTATGAAGGTCACCTCATCGCCGTCGTGCACCCGATAGTCGGCTGGCACGTACTCGGCGTTGACCGCGTACATCAGGGAGCGATCGAAGCCGGCCAGGCCTGGGTGCTGGTGCGCCAGCTGATCGAAAATGGCGCGGGCTGTCGTACCGTTATCGACTTCCAGCGAGGTGTCACGCAGGCCGGCGAGGTCGCTGAGACGGGCAAAGAGCCGGACTTTGACCTTCATCGCCCACGGGCCTACTTCTTGGCCGGGCCCTTGCCGTTGCGCGAGGCGTGCGGGCCCTTGCCGTTGCTGGAGACCGCCCTCGGCGAAGGTGTACGGGTCCGCGATTTTGCCTTGGGGTCGTCGCCGTTGCCCCCTATATCGACGGCCGGCGTACTCTTCTGCATGTCAATGACCGTGATCGTCGCCACGGCATCCCCCTGGCCGATGTCCATTAGCTTGACGCCCATCGTCGAACGGCCGATCAGCGAGATGTGCTCCACTGCAGTGCGCAGCACGATGCCGTCCTGGGAGACCAGCATGATCTCCTGCGTGGGGTCCACCAGCCGAGCGGTGACCAGCTCGCCAGACTTGGCGTGGGTCTTGAAGGTGATGACGCCCTGGCCGCCGCGGCCCTGTATCGGGTACTCCCCAATCGAGGTGCGTTTGCCATGGCCCAGGGCGCTGACGACGAGTAATCCCTTGCCCGGCACCGCCAGCTCCATGCCGACAACGCGGTCGCCGGAGCCCAGCTTGATGCCGCGGACGCCGCCGCTCTGGCGGGAGGCCGCACGCAGGCTGGCGATGGGGAAGCGCAGCGACTGGCCTTTCGCCGTCACCAGGATCACCGTATCGTCTTCTGACGCCAGTTGGGCGGAGACCAGCTCGTCTTCGGGCTCCAGGTCCATGGCGATGAGCCCGTTGCGCCGCACGACAGCGAAGTCCTTCATCGGCACTTTCTTGACCTCGCCCAGCTTGGTCGCCAGCACCAGGTAATCGTAGGCCGTATTGGCGGCGCTATGGACCAGCGCCGTCACGCGCTCCGTCTGTTCCAAGGTCACAATGTTGATGATCGGCAGGCCGCGTGCCTGCCGCGAGGCATCCGGCAGCTCGTAGAACCGCACCTGGAAGCAGCGGCCCCGGTCCGTAAAGACCAGCAGGTTATCATGTGTATCGCCCACGACGAGGTGGCGAACGGCGTCATCCTCGCGGGTCGACATGCCCAACACCCCACGGCCGCCGCGCCGCTGTGCGCGATAGGTATCGAGCGGCAGGCGCTTGACGTTGCCGCGGGTTGAGAGCGTGACGACGACCTCCTGGTGGGCCACCAGGTCCTCTTCTGAGAACTCCTCTGGCTCGGACTCCACGATCTGGGTGCGGCGGTCGTCCCCATGCTTAGCCTTCAGGTCTAGCGCGTCGTCGCGGATCAGTAGATCAATTTTGTGCGGATTGGCCAGCAGGTCCTCCAGGTATTTAATGGTGTCGCTGACTTCCTTGAACTCCGCCTCCAGCTTCTCGCGCTCCAGGCGGGCCAGGCGACGCAGCTGCATGTCCAGTACAGCCTGCGCTTGCCGGTCGCTGAGGCGGAACGGCGCCCGCATCAGGCGCTGCTTGGCCTCATCCGCGGACGGGGAGCGCCGGATGGCCTGAATGACGGCGTCCAGCTGGTCGATGGCCTTGAGCAGGCCCTCCAGGATGTGAGCGCGGTCGCGGGCCTTCGCCAGGTCGAACTCCGAGCGGCGGCGAATGACCTCCCGCCGGTGGTTGATGTAGCTCTCGAGCACCTTCTTGAGACTGACGGTGCGGGGCTGGCCATCGACCAGCGCCAGCATGTTGACCGCGAAGGCTGACTGCATGGCCGTATGCTTGTAGAGCTGGTTGAAGACCTGCTGCGGCTGCGCCTCTCGCTTGAGCTCCATAACGATGCGCATGCCGTGCCGGTCCGACTCGTCCCGCAGGTCGGCGATGCCGTCGATGCGCTTGTCCTTGACCAGCTCCGCGATCTTCTCGACGAGCGTCGCCTTGTTGGTCTGGTAAGGCAGCTCCGTGACGACGATCTGGAAGCGTCCGCCGCGGCTCATTTCCTCAACGTGGGCGCGGGCCCGGATGACGATGCGGCTCTTGCCGTCCGCCAGGGCCAGCCTGATGCTGTCCTGTTGCTCATAAGACGGGCCCTCACCATCAATGGCGGGCCTACGCACCTTCTGATAGCGGAAGATCACCCCGCCGGTGGGAAAGTCAGGACCTTTGACGAACTTGGCGAGATCCTCCAGGTTGGCGTCCGGGTGCTCAATAATATGAGCTATGGCGTCACAGATCTCGCTCAGGTTGTGGGGCGGGATGTTGGTCGCCATGCCGACGGCGATTCCGGAAGAACCGTTGATCAGCAGGTTGGGCAGGCGCGCGGGCAGAACCACCGGCTCCCGCAACGAGTCGTCGAAATTGGGGGTGAAGTCGACAGTGTCGCGATCGATGTCGGCCAGCAGCTCTTCGGCGATGGCGGCCAGGCGGGCTTCGGTGTAGCGATAGGCCGCCGCGGGGTCACCGTCCACGGAGCCGAAGTTGCCCTGGCCATCTACCAGCGGGTAGCGCATGTTGAAGTCCTGCGCCAGGCGCACCATGGCTTCGTAGACGGGAGCGTCGCCGTGCGGATGGTACTTGCCCAGCACCTCACCGACGATGGTGGCGGACTTGCGATAAGCGCTGGTGGGCCGCAGACCAAGGTCGTGCATGGCGTAGAGGATGCGCCGCTGCACCGGCTTCAGGCCGTCGCGGATGTCAGGCAACGCACGCGAGACGATTACGCTCATGGCGTAATCCAGGTACGCCGCGCGCATCTCCTCTTCGATCTTGATCGGGCGGACGTTACCTAGAGGCGCTTCAGTGGTCATTGGCTACTCCGGCAGTGAAGGTTGCGGACGAAACTGCAATAAAGGGCAGACACGTTACTATTATACACGGGCATCACTTCAAGCGCTTGCCGCTGGAAACGCTACAACGTGAGCGGAAAATGCGAACAACGAGCATGAGAAGACGGGTCTTGCACAGGCACGGGATAGCGCCGTGTCTGAAGCAATTATAGCATCGAAGCGCTGGTCAGACCGACGCTGAAAGGCCGCGAGAGCGGTGCTTAGACTTCGGGAGAGGCAACAGCGCGCCGGTAGCGGCGGCTGGCCACCGCAGCAAAGAACAGCTCGCTGTCCTCGTGCTCGCCCAGGCTCTGGATTAGGCCCTTGTGGTCGGCATCCTGGAACGCCTTCACAACCATCGGATCGAACTGGCTGCCGGAGTTGCCGGCGATCTCCTCGACTGCCTGCTTGTGCGATATCGGCTTGCGATAAGGCCGGCGGGAGGTCATGGCGTTGTAGGCATCGGCAACGGCGAAGATACGGGCGCCCAACGGTATCTCCTCGCCCTTGAGGTTGCGGGGGTAGCCGTGGCCATCCCAGCGCTCATGGTGGCAGAAGATGATTTCGGCGGCGTCGTGCAGGTAGACGATCTTCTCCAGCACGCGCCGGCCCAGCTCCGGGTGACGCTTCATCTCCTCCTGCTCGCTCAGGTCCAGCGGCCCCGGCTTGCCCATCATCTCATCGACCACGCCGATCTTGCCAACGTCGTGCAGGATGGCCGCTTTCTCGATCAATCGCACCTGCTCCTTGCGCAGGCCCATCTGCCAGGCCAGCACGGAGGACAGCTCGACGACTCGCCGCGTCTGGCTAAAGGTGACGCTGTCCTGCAAGTCAAGCGCCGCGTTGAGGATGCTGATCACCGACTCATAGTTGCGGGCGACGTCCTCGATGCGCTCCTCAACCGCCGAGTTGCTGATACGCACCTGGCGGAAGGAAGCCCAGAGAACCGTCACCATCGCCACGTACAACCCGATACAGGCAGCGGCGGCGATGACGGCATCGTCCACGGCCTGGCTCACGAAAAAGGTGGCCGGGACAGGTAGCAGGGCCGCCAGAGCCAGGACCAGCGGTGAGGTCAGGCGGCGACGCCTGGTTTCGACCGGCGGGGCGCCGGTCGCATCTCCTGAGATAGTAGGGGCCATGGTAGCTCTCATCCCGTGAATCGGCCGGCTAGTCGTCGATGCCATCGAAGTCTGTGGCTCTGCTGGTCGCCGCCTCCGGTGGCCCTTGCTCTAGCCGTACCTTGCGCGAGACCTTGTTGGC
>DASRHH010000124.1:0-4193 GCA_035650635.1 Dehalococcoidia bacterium
GATGCACCGCGTTGGCCTTTTCGATATCTTCCACGCCCGCTGGTTCGCCGTCAGCCTGGGCCTGATGATCGTCTCGACGGCCGTCTACATCCTCAGCCGCCTGCCCGCGATCTGGATGGCGGTGACGCAGCCGCGCAAGCGAGTGCCGGAGCGCTACTTCGAGCTGGCGCCGCACCGCTATGATTTCGAGACGGCCGTCGCCGCCGCCGACTTCGCCGCGTTGCTGCGACGCAAGCGCTTCAAGGTTGACACGTTCGTCGAGCCGGAGGCGACGTACCTCTTCGCTGACCGCTTCGCCTGGGCGCAGTTCGCCACGGTGCTGACCCACGCCGCGATCGTCGTCTTCGTGCTGGCGGCGGTGGTCAGCCGCGCCGACGGCTTCTCCGAGCCGCTGTTCATAGGTGAAGGGGCGACGGCGCCCGTATTTCCGGTCGTCGCGCAGCCCAACCAGATGCAAGTGAAGATACTCGATGCCATCGGCGTTTACGGCGCCGACGGCCTGCCGACCGATTACCGCACGGAGCTGGCGATCTACCAGGGTGGCCAGGAGGTCAAGCGCTGCGTCACCACCGTCAACTCGCCCTGCTCCTATCAGGGCTATCGCTTCCACCAGGCGGCCTACTACGGCTATGGCGCGGAGCTGCAGGTGCGCGACCTGCGCAGCGGCGATATCATCTATCACGAGACGTTTTCCCTGGACGATCAGCGCCCGGCGCCCCACTTCATCATTCGCGATGCCGCCAGCAAGCAGGTCCTCTTCGACGACTCGCCGGTTCTGGGCCAGGGCGTGACCACGGAGACCGATCAGGGCCCGGTGGTAGCGGCGCTCTCGCAGATCAGCCTGCCCGATGGCCGCAGCTACATCGTCGGCATGCGTAATCTGGCGTCTGGCGGCAAGGGCGGCTGGTCGCTGTTGCTGCTGGACGCCTCCAGCCCGGCCGCCGCCAGCTTGCAGCTGGCGCAGGGGGCTAGCGGTGTCCTCGGCAGTCTGGAGGTCGAGTTCCTGGGCGTTGTCGGCATACCGGCGCTGCTCCGTGACGATGTCCCTCTGCCGGCCGGCGCCCCCGGCGGTGGCCAGGTGCTGCTGCAGCTGAGCAACGTTTACGCCGGTACCGGCACGGCGTCCGAGGGCACCGCCGTGCAGGCGCCGGTGCGTGCCGGCGAGCCGACGCTGACCATGCTGGGAGCCAGCAACAGCGCGATGGTAATGCGCCCCGGCCAGAGCCTGACAGCCGGCAACTACCAGTACACATTCGTCGGGCAGCGGGAGTTCGCCGGGCTGCAGGTCAAGAAGGACAGCAGTGACCTGCTGGTCTGGGCCGCGATGGGTCTGCTAATTGCCGGTCTTCTCGCCTCCTTCTGGGTGCCCCGAAGGAGGCTATGGGCTAAGATAACGGCTGACCGGACCTACCTGGTCGGCCAGACCAACCAGATGGCCAACCTGCGCCGCGAAATGCGGGCGCTGGCCGCCGAGTCCGGCGCCAGCGTGAGCGAGGACGAAGACTAAGTGATGTATGCCCTGCTGACCCGCCTCCTGACCATCGAAATCCCTTTCGATCCCAACGTCTTCAGCATCGGCGGACTGGATATCAGCTGGCACGGAGTCTTCACCGCCATCGGCGTCATCGCCGGGGTGAGCATCGCGGCCTACTTTGGCCTGAAGGCCGGCATCAGCGAGGACCATACCTACAACATCGCCCTGGCGGTCGTCGTCGGCGGCATCATTGGCGCTCGCACCCTCTACGTCATGGAGAACTGGAGCCGCTTCGACAACAACCTGGGCGACGTGTTCGCGCTGAACGCCGGCGGCATCTCCATCTACGGCGCGCTGATCGGCGGTAGCCTCTTCGCCTGGATATACTGCCTGTTAGCGAAGGTGCCCAATATCCCGGTCGCCGCCGACGTCGGCGCGATGGGGGGAATCGTCGGCATGGCGATTGGCCGCATCGGCGACATCATCAACGGTGAGCACTACGCCCAGGCCACCAGCTTGCCCTGGGCCGTGCGCTACACGGATGCGCAGAGTCCCGGCTTTTACGGCAACCCGCTGGGCCAGGGTGTTGCCACGCACCCGGTCGTGGCCTACGAGTTGTTGGCTGACCTTGCGATCTTCGCCGTGCTTTACCTCATCTACAAGCGGGTCAACCGTCCCGGTGTCACCTTCTTCAGCTGGGCGATACTCTACTCGGCGGTGCGCCTGCCGCTCAGCTTTTTGCGGCTGGACAACACGGTTCTCTGGGGACTGCGCATGGCGCAGGTGGTCGCGATCATCGTGCTGGCGATCTCCATCCCTGTCCTTTACTACCTGCTGTTCGGTGTGCCGAAGGCGCGCGGCCCCAGCCGTGCCCAAAGACGGCGGTTGCAACGCTCGGCTCGGCGCCGCGCCGGCTAGCCGCCGGTGGACAACGGCTTATACCGTTCCGTATGATGAAGAACGGTCGCGGCTAGAGCCCGGCCATCTACCAGGAGGAAATCTTTGGCAACTCGCTCAGCCGCCAAGGCACATCGCAGCTCACTGAAGCGCCAGACGCGCAACCGCGCCGTTAAGAGCATGACGCGGGCACAGGTCAAGAAAGCGCGCACCACCCTGGCGGACGACCCGAAAAGCGCCGCAGCCGCCCTGCAGCTGGCGGTTTCCGCCCTGGACCGCGCCGCCAAGAAGGGCGTCTACCACCGCAACAAGGCAGCACGCCAGAAGTCCCGTCTCATGGCCCGGCTCAACGCTACGGCTCGCTAGTCCAGAGCCAACCCTCGGACGATACCGGAGAGAAAGTGGTCCAAGAGCGTCAACCGACCTCCATCCGCCAGGCGATGGGCCATCTGCCGGAGGCGTTCAACGCGGAGAATGCTGCCGATGCCAGGGCCATCATCCAGTTTCATTTCACCGGCAATGAGGCCGGGACCTGGACGATCACGATCGCCAACGGCAAGTGCCAGGTTGAGGAAGCCAAAGCCGAACACCCGACGGTAACCGTTTACACCACCTCAGACGTTTGGCTCAAGATCATTCGCCGGGAGATGGACCCCGCCACCGCCTTCATGAGCGGGCTCTTCACCTTTATCGGCGATATAGGGACGCTGGTGCGGATGCGGGAGTGGTTCCCGCAGGGCGACTAACGTACCCCGGCAGTCGCGTCGGTGCCGGCCAAGATGATGATGTCCGCCGCGCCGTTGACGGAGTTGATCGGCGGCGTTTTCTTCGTAATTACACGGGCGGCGGGCAACCCCAGCCACTCGGCTAGCTTACGGGCCGTGTACTCCTTGTTCCCCAGGTTGTAGATCAGCGTCTCCTTCGTATCGGAGGCAGCGTTATCCGCCAACGATATCCGGTCCGCAGGTAACCCTTGCGCCGTCAGGGCCTCTGAGACGTCGTTCGCCAGGCCGGGTATGTCGGTGCCATTTTGAATCTCGATCCGGGCGTCCTCCGCCAGGACCACGCTGTCCAGGAACATCTGCTGGACGATCTTGTGCACCTTGTCCCAGTCCGCTATGAGTACTGCGGCGTAGCAGTTGTAACAGTCGGACACGGCATCGTTGATGGAGTACATCCTGATCTGATCCGGCGGTATGCCGCGGCCCAGTGCCGCCAGGCCCGGCAGCCGGAAATCGCTGATGTCCGTCTTTACAGCGTCCTTGTACTTGCCATAAAGGGAGGTCACTTTGTTCGGCGCCAGGAAATTGATCCGGCTGGCTTTCTCAGCCGTGGCGCGCATAACCAGCTGCTGCCGCTCGATGCGGTGAAGGTCATTGGAGCCGAAGCGTATGCGAGAATAAGCCAGGGCCGTACTGCCATCCATGTGCTGCAGACCCGGTTCGAACTCGACGACGTAGAAGTCACAGGAGTAGCACTCCTGGTATGACGGGTCGACTGTGTACTCCGGCACATTGATGTCGATGCCGCCAAGCTCGTTGATAATGTCGATGAAGCTCTCGAAGTCCAGGACGACGTAATTGTCGATTGGGATGCCGAAGTTGTGCTTGATCGTATCTTTGATGAGGGCCGCACCGCCGCCGGGGTACTGGATGACACCGGTGGACCCGTACTCGTAGACCACATTGATGCGGTCCTTGAAGTAGCCGCCGTGGCCGGTTGGGATATCGACCAACAGATCGCGGGGGAGGCTGAGAACGCTCTCCGTCTTGCTGTAGGGGTCGATCGACATGATGAAGATGGTGTCAGTGCGGGTGGTCTC
>DASRHH010000125.1:0-12775 GCA_035650635.1 Dehalococcoidia bacterium
CGATGAGGCCGGGGATAGCGACCGCCCCCTGGGCGTCGAGGTCGATGGCCGCGCTGGCGCCGTCCGCGCCGATGCGGCTGATGCGACCACGCTCCACCAGAATGCTGTCTGCCTCGATTAGCGACTCGCCCAGGCGGCCGCTCACTACGCCGCGCAGGTTGCGGATGAGCAGCGGGGCGCCCTCCGGCCCAAAGGTTCCCGGCGCGTAGGTGCCGTCCCAGGTCATCGCAGGCCGTCCTCGCCCTTGACGTCGGCCTTGGCCAGGCCTCCCAGTCGCGCATTGATGCGGCCGCGATTAGTCACCGCCAGGCCCACCAGGATCTCGTCCGGCAGCGGCGCGTCCGGCACGCTGACGGTGATGGCGTCGTAGTAGGAGCGCACCCAGAGCGCCTGACGATAAGCCACCGGTATGTCCATCGGCGCGCCGGCCCCCGCCCGCTTGGTGACCGACGGCAGCCAGGCCGCGGCGCCGCCGACGGCCTCACGGAAGGCGTCGCCGAAGACACTGGTCAGGCAGGCGTTGGCGTGCTCCTGCTCGCCGGCGAGCCCGACGATGGCGCCCTTGCCATAGCTGTCAACCTTGCCGCCCAGCATGCCCAGGGCGCGTTCGGCCAGCAGATTCGCCAGCTCGCCGCTCGGCGCCACCAGGTCGTCGAGCGATTCGCTCCAGGGCCGGCCGGCGTAGGGGTTGCGGATCACTGCCAGCGCCGCCACTTTGCAGAGCGGGCCATCGTCATCAGCGCGGCCGCCCTCCGTGCGGACCTCCTCCAGGTAGAGCACGACCTTGCGTATGTCTAGCACGGCTTCTCGGTTCCCAACTACGTTCCCAGCCGGGACAGCAGGTGATCGATGGCAGCCTGCGCAACCCACTGGTCTTCCTCGGCGCTGCCGGTACTGGCGCCGACCCCGCCCACGATTTCGCCGTCGATGACCACCGGCAGACCGCCGCCGATGATAGTAAAGCGGCCGTCATTGGTGGTGTGGATGCCGAAAGTCGGCTTGCCCGGAACGGCCGCCTGGTTGTATTCGTGGGTGCCCCGCCTGGCGGCCGCCGCGGTCCAGGCCTTGTTGATCGCGATATCTATGCTGCTCACCTTGGCCCCATCCATACGCATGAAGCTGATGAGGCTACCTGACTCATCCGTGACCGCGACGCACATGGGAACGCCCATCTCCCGCGAGCGCGCTTCTGCCCCTTCCAGGAGGATGCGGGCATCCTCTAGAGAAAGACGCTTGACTGTTAACATTTTTAGCCGTCCTTTCCACAAAGAGCATAGGCTTTCAGATGCTGGGTAAGCTCTCCTGCCTCGTCTTCTTTCAGCCCTTTATAAGGTGGGAACGGCTCCCCCAGGTCCAGGCCTACTGCCCGCATAGCCGCCTTCATCACCGGCGCCAGACCGCTGGCCAGCCAGCGGCTCGGAAACAACTGAAAGCCTCGCTGCAACTCCCACATCCCTGACAGGTCGCGGCTGCAGTACGCATCCAGGATGCAGGCGGCCAGGGCAGAGGCCGGCGGCGGCATGGTAGCACCGCTACCGCCCAGGCAAAGGGAGGCCGAAAGCATCTCCATGGTCGTGAGGTAGTGCGCCAGCCCGGCTCGCTCGATTTGCTCAATCAGCCAGCCCACACGCCGCAAATCCCGAGAGGACTCCTTGAAGAATCGCACCTGCGGCAGGCGGGCCAGCTCAACCATCCAGCCAGGCGGTAGTTCGGCACCCGGTCCCGGGTTGTGGTATGCACAGACTGGCAGCGTGGTGGCTTCGCAAAGGGCGCGGAAGTAAGCCAAGACGTCTTCCAGGCTGGGGGAGCCGCCGAAGGGCCGCAATGGGATCAGAGCCTGGATCCCCGTGGCGCCCAGAGATTCGGCCAGGTGGGCGATTTCAATGGAAGCGTGGATACTGGGGTGGCTGACGCCGACAAAAGTCGGAGCTCTCCCTGCCACGGCCTCCATGGTCACCTGGATCAGTTCCAGGCGGCCCTCATGCGAGAGGTACTGGTACTCCTGTGTCTCTACGGCAGCGATTGAGATTGTGGCCGCGGGCGAGGTCTCCAGTATGTATTCAATCTGCTGACCCAGCTTTTCGTAGTCCACGGTCAGGTCCGGCCGGAAAGGTGTTAGCGGAGGGACAAACAGGTAAGGTGGTTGCAAAGTGACCAGAGCGTACAACCTCCTCTCTCACACTACGGGGAACCAACTGTGTCAAAAGCGCCGTTTTGCTACTATATACCAACCAGGGCTGTATGAAACCGCCCGGCAAGGGAGAACACCTATGGCATCCGGTACGGAAGTCCAGTCGCAGATCAATCCGCTGCACACAGTCCACAACTCCGTCTACACCCGCGCCGCCTATGAGCTGGAGCTGGAGCGCATCTTCCGCCGCTCCTGGATTTTCGTCTGCCACGAGAGCGAAGTCCCAGAACCCGGGAGCTTCGTCACCAAGCAGGTCGCCGGCGACCCGATACTGATCGTGCGGGACGGCGCCGGGCAGGTGCAGGCGTTTAACAACGTCTGCCGGCACCGCGGCAGCCTGGTGGCACCGGACGCCGCCGGCAGTTGCGAGAACTTCACCTGTCCCTACCATCACTGGACGTACTCGCTGGAGGGCGACCTGATTGGTGTGCCCGGCGAGGAAGCCTATAGCGGCAGCGGCTTCAGCAAGGAGCAGCTTGGCCTGGTGCCGGTGCGCTGCGAGACCGTCTACAACCTGACCTTTGTCTGCCTCTCGGACTCGGCGCCGCCGCTGCGCGACTTTCTGGGCGAAGAGCTGCTTTCGGAGATGGAGCGCCCCCTCGGTCGCGCTGAGTACGAGCAGTTCCACTACGAGAGCTGGACCCTCAAGGCCAACTGGAAGGTCTTCGGCGAAAATCAGCGGGACGGCTACCACGTGCCATTCGTGCACCAGTCCTTCCTGGCGAAAGGCTCGCCGGCGCAGCCCTATCGGCTGTTCCCTGAGGGCCACGCCATCCAGAGGCTCCGGCAGGCCCAAGAGGCCGTCGACGAGAAGACCTGGGCTGAGACGAACCGCGACCTGCTGCCGGGCATGGAGCCGGGCGAGGGCTGGGTGGTCAACATCTTCCCGGACTTCCTGATCATGGTGCGCAACAACGTCTCGGAGATCCTTTCGCAAGTCAACATTAGCCACGATGAGGTGCTCTACGAGGTACGGCTGCTCGGCCTCAAAGGCGACAGCGAAGAGCAGCGCGCCAACCGGCGCCGCAGCTACGAGGTCTGGCTGCAATCGCAGCAGCCTGAGGACAAGGCGATCATGGAGATCCAGCAGCGCGGCCTGCAATCGCGCGGGCTGCGCACTAGCCTCATCGCCCGCGGCGCCGAGGCTACGGAAGGGGTCCGCGGCGACGACAACCGGCTGCGGCAGTTCTGGCAGGCCTGGCGCGGCATGATGGACCTGCCGGCGAACAGCCTCGGCAGCTAGTCCAGCGGGATATCGTGTTCCTCCGTGATCAGCGTCCAGCGCTGGCTGACGTTGGCCTGAGAGTGCGCGACCGCCGCCTTGCCCTCCTCCGAGACGTTCCAGGCGTGCAGCAGGTCGTCGACGCTGTCGAACCAGAGCTCGGCTACGCCGTCGAAGGCCGGGTTATCGGGATGCGTCGTCGAGCCCTTGGTGATGCAGACCTTGTACTTGCGCAGGCGCGGCAACTTTTTGGCGTAAGGGACGTGCTCCTCCAGCCACCAGCGCTGAAACTTCTCGGCGCTCCAGTCCGTGCGTCCCTTCAACAGTGAGAAGACCTTGATCATGACAGCGTCCTCCTGGGTTATGGGGTGGGTCCAGCCCAATTATAGGGCCGCCTGACGCCAGGCTCCGCAGCCGTGGAGCGCCGTGCTAAAATAGGCGCGATTCCGGCGCTTCAGCCGGCGCCGGACGGCCCGGACGAAGCCGAAAAAGGAGGGTCTCAGATGGACCTGCAGCTCGACACCAGTAAGACAGCCCTGCTCTCCATGGACTACCACAACATCGTTTATGCGCTATCCAAGGCCAAGGAGCGCAACGTCACCGAGAAGGCCTCCAGGGTGCTGCAGGCGACCCGCACCGCCGGCGGCGTCGTCATGCACGTGGCGGTGCACCGCATCCCCGGCTTCACCTCGCCGCGCAACAAGTTCGTCAGCCTGATGATGGGCCGTAACCTGCCGGAGGGCCTGACGCCGGAGACGGCGACTGGCTTCGTGCCGGGCATGGAGCCTGCACAAGGCGAGCCGGTGGTGCACAAGCCGCGCATCAGCGCCTTCTACGGCTCGGAGCTGATCGCGCTGCTGCACTCCCGCGACATAGACACGCTGGTCATCCAGGGGCTGGTCTCCGAGTTCGTCGTCGAGGGCACCGTCCGCGAGGCTGTCGATCGCGATTACCGGGTCTTCGTCCTGGAGGATTGCTGCGCCGGCTTCTCCGACGAGTCGCATCAAGCCGCCTTCAAGCTGATGGAGCCGCTCTGCCACATCGTCTCCTCCGCCGATTACCTGGAGAGCATCGGCCAGAAGGTCTCCGCCTGAGCGATGGCAATCGCCGGCGAAGTCACCGATCCCGCCGCCCTGCACACCGAAGACCTGGAGGTGCAAAGCGGCGCCGCCCAACTGAAGTGCTACCTGGCGCGTTCGCGCGAGGCCGGGCCGCGTCCCGGCATCATCGTCCTGCACGAGGCCTACGGACTCGTCGAGCACATCAAGGACGTCTGCCGCCGCTTCGCTGCCATCGGTTATATCGCCATCGCGCCTGACCTCTACACCCGCATCGGCGCGCCCGACCCGAGCGACCGCGAAAGCGCCATGGCGAAGATGCAGGCCGTCCGCGACGACCAGCTGGTGCCGGACCTGGAGGCCCTGGCCGCCCACCTGCGCGCCAGAGAGTCCGCGACAGGCATCGGAGTCATCGGCTTCTGCTTCGGCGGCCGCGAGACGCTGCTCTTCGCATCGATGAGCCGCACCCCTGACGCCGCCATCGACTGCTGGGGCGGCTTCATCATGCGCGCCAGCCCGGACAACGAGATCACGCCCCAACGCCCGATGCCCGTTATCGACCTGGTGGAGGGTGTGACCTGCCCCATCTTCGTTGTCGGCGGCGAGGAGGACCAGAACCCCTCGCCCGGTGACCTCGACGCGCTGAAGCGCCGCCTGGAGGCCGGCGGCAAGGACGTGGCCGTGAAGATCTATCGCGAGGCCGGTCATGCCTTCTTCGCGGATTACCGTCCCACCTACCGGGAGCCTGCTGCCTTCCAGCTCTGGGATGACATCGTCGATTTCTTCGGCAAGCGCCTCCCGCGCTGATTTCGCTCCAACACAATCTTTCCCCTTTGTTAACCCCGGCCCGCCGGTAATTTACCGGCGCATTCACCTTGGGCCTCGATACTGATCCCAAGTAGTGGAAGGAGGATCACCATGATTTTTGGCCACAAGGAGACAGAGGAGGAGAACGTGAAGAACACCGACGCTCCTGAGATCAACGACAACGGCTCCACCAAGCGGGCTCCCAACCCGGTAGTCCCGGCCGCCGTCGCCTCCAATGAGGCGTACTTCATCCTGCAGCGCACCGACAGCGCCGAGCAGAAGATTTATCTCTGCGATGGCGCCGTTGAGGCGCGAGTCTTCATGGAGACGCTCATCGGCGAGGGCGCCCAGCGCGAGCAGGTGCACCTTTTCCGCGCCTCCAAGCTGTCCTACAACCTGCGGTTCCAGCCGATCGTTAGCTTCGACTCCGCCGGCTAGATAAAGACGAACTAACGCTGCTGACGAGCCCAGCGCGGCCTTCGGACTCACCTGAGCCGAAGGGAAGGGAGGAGTTTGCGTAGCGCACCCAGGGCAAGCCCCCGGCGCAACGCGCCGCCACCTGCCACCATTCTTTTGGTGGAAGGCGATCCGGTAGACCTGGCCCAGACCTCGGTCTGGCTAGAGGATGCCGGATACCAGGTGCTGGCGGCTGCGGACATGAACGCAGCCGCCCAGCACCTCTGCGGTGACGGCGTAGACGCTATCGTCTACTCCCTCGATTCGGCTGACGCGGAGAACTGGCACTGGCTGCAGCTTATCCGCCAGCTTTCGCACATGCCGATCCTGGTGGCCAGCACTGCGGCCGGCCGGCGCCGGCTGGAGAATGAGATCAAGCTCCAGTTCGATGATTACCTGCCGAAGCCTCTGAGCCAGGAGGTCTTGCTCACACGCCTCAGAATCGCCCTGGAGGCCCGCAGCAGCAAGCGCCGCAGCAGCGACCTGGTCTTCCAGGAAGACGGCCTCACCATAGACTGGAAGCGCATGGAGGTCTGGGTGGACAAGGCCCCTGTGGCACTGAGTCCAACCGAATTCAAGCTGCTTTCGTTACTGGTACGACGTCGCGGCTGGGTCGTAACTAGCGAGGAGATCCTCTCCTACGTCTGGGGCGAGCACTATGAGGGAGAGAAGGAGTACGTGAAGCTCTACATCTGGTACCTGCGCCGCAAACTAGAGCGCGACCCCGCACGGCCGCGCTGGATCATCACCCGTCGCGGCATCGGCTACTCCTTCGCGGACCGCGCCTCCAAAGCGAGCACCGAAGAGACAGCCTCGCCGCGCTGGAGCCGACACGACAAGGAAAGCGCCCCGGCGCGCAAGCTGGTGGCCGCACGATGAAGACACAACATCAGATGAAAAGGGTCCTGATCACCGGCGCCGGCGGCGCACCTGCCCTCAACTTCATCAACTCGCTGCGGGTAGCGCCGGAGCCATTCCACATCATCGGCGTGGACTGCAGCAAGTACGCGCTGGCCCGCGCCCGCACAGACAGCAGGCACCTGGTGCCGCGCTCCGACGACCCGGAGTACATCGCAGTCATGCGACACGTCATCGCCGAGACCGGCGCGCAAGTGCTCTTCGTCCAGCCTGACCCGGAGGTCGCAGTGATCTCGGAGAACCGCAAGCGGCTGGGCATCACTACCTTCCTGCCGGACAAGGAGACCGTCCGCATCTGTCAGAACAAGTTCGAGACATTCCGCCGCTGGCACGAGGCCGGCCTTAAAGTGCCGCGGACCCTGCTGGTCAAGGATCGCGAGGACCTGACGCGCGCCTTCGATGAGTTCGGCGACCTCTGGCTGCGGCCCGTTATCGGCGCCGCCGGCCGCGGCGCCCTGCGACCGGACAACTTCCAGCAGGCCAGCCTCTGGCTCGATGCCTATGACGGCTGGGGCAGCTACACCGCCGCCACTTACCTGAGTCCGCAATCCGTAACCTGGCAATCGATCTGGAACAAGGGCGAGCTGGTCGTCGCTCAGAGCCGCCTGCGCCTCTACTGGGAGTTCGCGGACCGCGCGCCCTCCGGCGTCACCGGCATCACCGGCTCCGGCGTCACCATCGCGGACGCCGAACTCGATGAGCTGGCCCGCAGGGCCGTCTTCGCCATCGACAAGTCGCCGCACGGCGTCTTCTCGGTAGACTTCACTTACGACGACGAGGGCATCGCCAATCCCACCGAGATCAACATCGGCCGCTTCTTCACCACGCACTTCTTCTTCACGGCGGCCGGACTCAACATGCCGTACATCCTCGTCAAGCTGGCCTACGGAGAGCAGCCGCCGCTGCCCAAGCAGCGGATCAATCCGCTGCCACCGGGCCTGGTCTGGGTGCGCGGCATGGACATGGAGCCTGTGCTCACTGACGTACAGGCACTGGATCGCTACGAACAGGAGCTGGCGGCGCGCCTGCCCGTTCACGCCTAGCGAGGTTCTATGTCACGCCTGACGGTCTACTTCGACCTGGACGGCACGATCCTGGACGTCAGCCGGCGTTACTACGCTGTGTACTCGACCCTGCTGACGCAGCTAGGAAGCGCCCCGCTGCAAGAGGACGAATACTGGCGATTGCGCCGCGCTAACGCCGGGCCGCGCGAGTTCCTGCCCGACCTCGACACCATTGGCCGCGAGGTCTTCGCGCAGGGTTGGCTCAGAGCCATCGAGTCCGACCGCTCACTGGAGCTGGACTCGCCGTTTCCGGGAGTACGCGAGACGTTGCGTAGTCTCTCTAAGGAGCATCGGCTGGTGCTGGTAACGTTGCGTCGCAGCCGGGAGCGCCTGCTCGGGCAGCTGCGCGCACTGGCGTTGGACGTCTTCTTCGTCAAGGTGCTGACCACCGACAATCAGGGTCAGCCCGGCGATCTTAAAGGCCGCCTGGTGAAGCGCGACTCCATCGGACACAGAGAAGCGATCGTCGTCGGCGATTCAGAAGCCGATGTGCAAGCCGCCCGGCACGCAGGCCTGCCGGTGGCTTGCGTCTGCAGCGGCATCCGTAATCGCGATTTCCTGACGGAACTGGCGCCGGACGCCCTTATAGAGTCGCTAACTCAACTGCCGCCACTCTTGGCCAGCCTACCCCTACTGGCAGCCAGCACGTGAACCTATTCAGCTACCTGCGGGAGTCGCGCGGTCTGGCCAACACCCTCAAGCGCTTGCTGGCCATAGCCAGCCGCTTCGGCGTGACCAGCCGCCGCATGGAGAACGCACTGCGGACCTTTACCGCTATCACCCGCCGCTACGGCTGCCAGCCGACACTCGCCGCGACCGCCGTCCTGCTAGAGCGCTACCCAGGCGTGTTTCGCAGGCTCTCTACGGAGGCTGAGCTGGCGGTCCACGGCTACGTGCACACGGACTACAGCCTCCTGGACGGCGAAGAGCAGTCGCAGCACATGGGGCAGGCGCTCAAGGCCTTCCGGGCCATCGGCTTGCAGCCGGACGGCTTCCGCGCGCCCTACCTGCGCTGGAACACCGCCTCCGTACAGACGGCCCAGCACTATCGCATGACCTACGGCAGCAATCGCTGCCTGCACTGGGACGTCCTGCCGGCAGAAGGAATCAACCCGGCGGCGCGCGCCGCTTACGAGAAGGGCTTGCTGCTCTACGGTTCGCGGCCAGCGTCACAATACCCTAGCCTGCCCTCGCTGGTGCACGGCTTGCTCGATATACCGGCCTCCGAGCCGGACGACGAGGCCATGGTGGACCGGCTGGCGCTGAGCCCTGCCGAGCGCATCGCGGTTTGGCAGGCGATGCTCCAGGCGACGTACGAGCGCGGCGAACTGCTGACGCTGATCCTGCATCACGAGCGGGTGCTCCTCTGCGCCGACGCGCTGGAGGCGCTCCTGCGCCAGGCGCGCTTACACAGGCCCGGGGTCTGGATCGCGCCGCTGCGCGACATCGCGGACTGGTGGCTGCGGCGCTCACAATTACGGTTGGCTATCGAGTGCATCGGGGAGGGCTGCTTCCAGGTGGTCCCGCCATACTCTGACGGCGTGGCCGTCCTGGTGCGTGACGCCGAGACGCAGCCCGCCGGCAGCGCCTGGTACGGCCGCTGGCGCCTGGCGCCGCCCGGCACCTTCGCGCTCCACAGCTGGCAGGTACCGGTTCTCTCACTCTCTTCGCGGAACGATGCACTGCGCAGCTACCTGGAAGAAGAAGGATTCATCGTGCAGGGGCCTGACAGCGGCGGCCTGCGCATCGACGGCTTCGACGACTTTCGCGAGGAGGACAAACGGCCGCTGCTTGACTACATCGAGGCGAGCGATGCGGCGCTGGTGCGGCTTGCCCGCTGGCCGGGCGGCGCCCGCAGCGCCCTCTCCGTCACCGGCGACATCGACGCGATGACGCTGCTGGACTTCCTGCGCCGGCCGCTGGAGGTCTAGCCGACGATCCAACCCGCAAGAATTGAGGCGGCGCATTGCTGTGCCGCCTCAATGATTTTCGACTTCGGTTAGGTTAGCCGATCAGCTCCACCCAGGCGTAGCTGCCGACAACCCGCTGCCAGGCGATGCCTTCCGTGTAGGAGTACATCCAGACGTCCACCTGGTGGGCGCCCAGGCCGCCCCCGCGGTCCAGGCAGGTGTAATAGCCACCCGTGGGGTCACCGACGATGCGGATGACCTGCCCCAGCTGGTAGGCGTAGCCACAGGCCGCGACTCCAGAAGTGACCGTAGCACCGCTAGCAGTCCGTCCACAGAAGCCTCCGCCCTGGCCGACACAGTTGTAGAAGGTGATGCGAGACCAGTCGCTGGCGTAGGCTGCCCCGCCTGAAGCATCGGCGACGCCCTCGAGCGGAGCGGCAGATACGAATTCTGGGCCACTCACAGCTTCGATTGGAGGCTCGCTAGCCGCGGGAGGAGTGTCCACCGGTACGGCGGGCGCGGTCGCGGGCCCCACCGGGAATGGCATAGCACTGCCCGATACATCGGTGGTGAAATCGAACCTGAGGAGCTTCTTGAGCGTCTGTACCGGCGCTCCGAGCTCTTCCTTCGCGCCATCGACGCGCTGGTTCAGGGAAGCCCTGAAGTCTCGGACTCTCTCTGCGGTCCGCCCAGGCGACTCGATACGTTGCGGGATATGCACCGTCATACCCACACTCTTCATCTGATTTGTGACCCTGGGGGAGACGGTTTCGTAGTTGAGAAAGAACGCCAGCAACGATATTGCCAGCAAGCTAAGCAGCGGGAGCTGCCACCTGATCCATGCGCTTGCGTTACTCAAATAGCCTCCAGTTTAGGGGACGCCTACCGACAGTCTTCCAGTTGACGTCCTTGCGACTCGAATCCTGTGGCCTCGCGGAAATGGGCGAGCGTGCTGTAGTACTCGCCGCCCCACTTCACGAAGCGGTCCTTGCTTACAGACCAGAAGCAATCGTTGAGCAGGAGCGAGGCAGCCGGCAGGGGCTCGCTCGTCGCCAGCACGAAGCCGTCGACGCGCAGCTCGTTGCCGCTGCTCACAACGGGGCTGAGCCCCGGATCGGACTGCTTGATGCCGTCGCCATCGCTATCGACACGGTTGTCGCGCAGGTAGGTAAGGCCACGGCCGCCGCGGCCGACCTTGAAGGCTGCGCGGTCGCCATGGTAGCCCGGCACCAGGTCCGTGATCCAATTGCGCTCCACGTAGAGGGGGCCAATCAGGTTTGGCGCCAGGGCGAAGCCGCTGGCACAGCCGCTGATCGTGTTGTCACGTACGTAGACGCGGACGTTGCCGCCCTCCACCTGGATGCCGTCGTCCCAGCAGTCGCGCACCTGGTTGCCTTCGATGACGGTATCCTTATCGAAGGAGCCGCGCGCATCGCTCTCGCTCTCGCCGCCGATACCGTCGAAGCCGCCGACGATGACGTTGCCGGCGATGTGATGCCCGCCGCCGCTGGGCAGCGAGGAGTCGCTCTTGAACCAGATGCCGTCGCCGTAGCCGCGCTGTTCGCCCGGCAGGTCGACACGACGGGTGATCTGGTTATCGAGCAGCTGGATGCCGCTGCCGCCGTAGCGTACGGCGATGCCGGCCGCCGACTGGTCGTCATTTTCGGCACAGTTGTAGTCCTGTATGGTCATTTCCCGAACCTTAACGTTCGTTGCCATATCATGTATGACTACCGCGGCACCCGATGTGTTACGAACATTTATTCGCCGTACGGTGACCTTAGATTCAGAAATCCTGATACCATTTTCGCGTTGGCAGCCGCCATCGACCCAGACATCGCCGCGCCCCAGGGGTGCCAGCGTGACGCCAGGGGCATTGAGAACGACCTCCTCGGCATAGACGCCGGGCGCCACCAGAATCGTGTCGCCGCTCCTGGCGAAGCTGACCGCTTCGTCGATAGTCTTGAACGGCTGGCCATGACCCGCGCGCAGGACGGTATAGTCACCGCCGCAGAACAGCACCGGCAGCGCCATCACGCCAATGGCCAGCAGCAGGATTTGCCAGCGGATCACGGTCCTGACGTTCGTCAAGCCAGTCTCCGGTAGAGGGTGGCTCCGGCCTGGCGCAGCACCCAGAGCGGGACCAATCGCACGAACCAGGCGAGGGCTTGCCGGCGCCAGGAACCCGCGGCTACCGCCGCTCCCGCCCGCACCGCCGGGTAGTAGTAGTAGCTGAGGTCCAGCTCCTGGGCGCCCCAGCTGTGCTTGAAGTAGCGCAGGCCATCGTTGTCCAGCTCGCAGCGCCCCATGTCCAGCCAGCGACAGCCCAGCGATATGCCGAGCTCCATGGCGGCCAGATAGACCAGATGGTTCGGATAGCCGGCTGTGTGCCGAGGGTCCGAGGCACTGAACTTGAAGATCAGCGTCCGATTGTGCGAGAGGAAGAGCCCGCCGGCAACCACCTTGCCTTCGCGCTCCGCCAGCAGCAGGTGCGCAGTGCCACGGGTAACGCAATGGCGGTGGATGTTCTGGAAGAAGCTCCATGGCTGCGGCAATACGCCCAGGCGCTTGCGCGTACGCACCATCAGCTCGTAGAAGGCCTCCATGTCGCTGATGGTGAAGGCACGCCGCACCGTAATGCCGGCGCGCCCAGCTTGGCGGATGCGCTTGCGCACCGTGGGGTGGAACGAATCCCGCAACGCATCCAGGCTCTCGCCCAGCGGCAGCAGATGGTAATAGAAAGAGGCGCCTTTCTGGAACCCCTGCGCTTCCAGGTCCAGCCCGGCTTGGCCTCGCAGTTCGATAGCGGCAGCGCCGGCCTGGAGCTTGGCCTCCGTCAGCAGGGCCCTGCCGGCGGTGACATCTGGCAGGAGTGGCGGACAGACGTCGCTGAAGGGGATGCTGACCAGCCGGCCGTCATCCACCTCAAAGAGCGGGACGCCGCCGGTGATGCGGCCATCGTAGTCACGCGAGACCAGGTAGCGCGGCCGGAAACCGTAGGTGTCGTTGAGCACGCGCGCCCAGGCGGTCGTGTAGAACGCCGTCGCCTCGGACTGGCAGCTCACGAAGCGCTCCCAGGCCGGCTCCGCGATCGGGTCTATCGTCTCAATTCGCATGGGTGCCGTTTCCGTTGCGAGCGGCCAGGTCTT
>DASRHH010000126.1:0-3450 GCA_035650635.1 Dehalococcoidia bacterium
TCCTGGAGCGGCGCACGCGGCGCGGCCGCACCTTCTACGGCTGCTCCAACTACCCCAAGTGCGACTTCACCACCTGGACGCGACCTCTACCAGCGCCTTGCCCACAATGCGGCGGCCTCCTGACCGCCGAAAAAGAGGGCAAGGCCAAGTGCACCAGCTGCGAGTGGCGCGGCGAGGCACCGGAGCTGGCGGCGGCTGCCGCCAGCTAGGGACGCCTGCCGTGTCAGCGCTGCTGGACTCCTACTTTCGCTACCTGGAGGCGGAGAAGAACCTCTCGCCGTACACCATGCGCAACTACCGTACGGACTTACAGCACTTCTTCGGCTACCTCGTAGAGGTCGCCGAACTCGAGGCGCTGGAGGTCGATAGGCAGGTCTTCCGCGGTTACCTGGCCCACCTCAAAGACGCCGGGTTCGCCTCCGCCAGCGTCACCCGCAAGGTGAGCACGGTCCACTCCTTCTACCGCTATCTGCTGAACTCAGGCCAGACCGACCGCGACCTGCTGTCGGGCGTCGGCGCGCCGAAGCGCGTGCGCAAGCTACCCGCCTACCTGCAGCGCGAGCAGCTGACCGCGCTCATCGAGTCGGCTGACGGCGATACACCACAGGCGATCCGCGATCGCGCGCTCCTGGAGCTGCTCTACGCAGCCGGGGTGCGCGTCAGCGAGGTCGCCGGCGCCGACCTGAAAGCGCTCGACCTGGCGGAGAACAGCCTGCTGGTGCGCGGCAAGGGCAACAAGGAGCGCATGGTCCTCATCGGCCAGCCGGCCGCCGACGCATTGCGCCGCTACCTGGCGGAGGCCCGGCCACGGCTGCAGCCTGCCGCCGGCGAAACGGCGCTCTTCCTCAACCGGGACGGCACTCGACTTTCGGCGCGGTCCGTACAGCTGATCGTGCAGCGCCACGCGCGCAAGGCCGGCCTGCCGCAGCGCGTCTGGCCGCACCTGCTGCGCCACACCTTCGCGACGGACATGGTGGACGGCGGCGCCGAGCTGCGGGTCGTCCAGGAGTTGCTGGGGCACAGCAACGCCAACACTACCCAGATCTACCTCCACGTCACGGAGGAGCTGCACCGCAAGAACTACAACGATGCGTTTTACGCCCCCGCACGCGAGCGCCTGCGCCAGACAGAGGAAGCCGTCAGCGAATGAGGATCCTCCTGATCAACGGCCCCAACCTCAATATGCTGGGCAGCCGCGAACCTGAGATCTACGGCAGCCAGACCCTGGCCGAGATCGAGGCGCGCGCCCTGGCCAAGGCCACGGAGCTGGGCGTGGAACTGACCTGCTTCCAGTCCAACCACGAGGGCGAGATCGTCGACTTCATCCAGGAGCAGGGCGTCCAGTCGGAAGGCGTTATAATAAACCCCGGAGCCTACACCCATTACAGCCTCGCCATTCGCGATGCCCTCGCCGCCGTTGGGATACCGGTCATCGAAGTCCATATCTCGAACATCCACGGGCGCGAGGAGTTCCGCCGGCGCTCAGTCGTCGCCGAGTTGGCGGTAGGCCAGATCAGCGGCTTCGGCTGGCGCGGCTACATCATGGCGCTGGAAGCGCTGATCGGCTTGCTGGAGGAAAGAAAGCGATGAACAAGCGAGTACAACGCCTGCGCGAGCGCATGGCGGAGCACAACCTGGACGCTATGCTCGTGGGCGCACCCGTGGAGGACACCTTCCGGACATACGGCGCCAATCGCCGCTACCTCTCCGGCTTCACCGGCTCCATGGGCTGGCTGCTGGTGACGCAGACCGACGCCTTCATCGCCGTCGACTTCCGCTACTACGACCAGGCGACCCGCGAAGCGCCCGAGTTCACGCTATTCAAGGGCAACGGCTCGCTGGAACGCTGGCTTCCTGACCTGCTGAAGGAAGCCGGCGTGCAGGGCAAGCGCGTTGGCTTCGAGCCGGCGGGCGTGACCTACGGCATGTACCAGGGGCTGCAGCGCGTTCGCGAAACCATCCCGGGAAGCGAGCGCCCAACCTTTGAGCCGGCGCCGCCGCTCGTCGAGGAGCTGCGCGCCATCAAGGAGCCGGAGGAGGTCGCGCGGCTGCAGCGAGCCGTCGACCTTGGCGACGAGGCGTTCGAAGCCGTCGCCGCCCGCATCGAGCCCGGCTGGACGGAGACGCAGGTAGCTTGGGAGATCGAGATGTACGCCCGCGAGCACGGCGCCGACGCCCTGTCCTTCGAGACAATCGTCGCGGGCGGGCCCTGGGGCGCCATGCCGCATGCCCAGCCGCGCGACCAGCGCATCGAGGCCGGTCAGCCCATCGTCATCGACATGGGCGTCAAGATCGACGGCTACTGCTCCGACCTCACCCGCACGATCATCCTTGGTGAGCCGGACGACCAGTTCAAGAAGATCTACGAGATCGTGCTGACCGCCCAGCTGACGGCCGAAGAGCTGATCAGCACCGAGATGAAGGGCGAGGCCGCGCACATGCTGGCGCACAACGTCATCGCGGAAGCCGGCTACGGCGACTACTTCGGGCACGGCCTGGGCCACGGTGTGGGCCTGCTGGTGCACGAGACGCCGCGCCTGGCCCGCTCCTCGCAGGACGTGCTGCAAGACGGCATGATCATCACGGTCGAGCCGGGCATCTACCTGGGCGACTGGGGCGGCGTCCGCATCGAGGACATGGCCGTTATCGAAAACGGCCGGGCCCGTATTCTCAGCCACGCACCCAAGCTTAGCTTCTAGGAGAACCGCATGATCGAGACCGGCGACCTCAAGAAAGGCCAGACCCTGGAGATCGATGGCACCCTCTACCAGGTGCTGGACTACCAGCACCTCAAGATCGGTCGGGGCAGCGCCCAGGTGCGCATGAAGCTGCGTGACGTGCGCGCCGGTCACATCATTGATAAGTCAGTGCAGGCGGGCACCCGCTTCACCCGCGCCCGGGTGGAGCGTCAGCCGGCGCAGTACATGTACTCCGAGGGGGAGCTGCACTACTTCATGAACACCGATACCTACGACCAGTTCCCGCTGAACAGCGACGCCCTGGGCGACGCCCTCGACTACGTGAAAGAGGGCGGCACCTGCGACCTGCTGCTCTACGGCGACGAGGCGATTGGCATCGAGTTACCGACGGCTGTCGAGCTGGCGGTCGCCGAGACCGACCCCTGGGTGCGCGGCGATACGGCCCAGGGCGGCACCAAGCCCGCCAAGCTGGAGACCGGCCTCACGGTGCAGGTCCCGCTGTTCGTCAACGTCGGCGACGTCCTCAAGATCGATACACGCTCGGGCGAGTACCTGGAGCGAGTCTCCAAGTAGCTCCGCGATGCCAGGCGGCGCAGGGAGGCGATAGTGGCATGATCGATGCCTACCGCGTTTCCTACCTCACCCGCTACCTCAAGGAGCTGCTGGAGTCAGACCTCCAGCTCTCCAACCTCTGGGTGGAGGGCGAGGTCTCCAACCTCAGCCGCTCCACTGCCGGCCACGCCTACTTCAC
>DASRHH010000127.1:0-4184 GCA_035650635.1 Dehalococcoidia bacterium
ATCACGATCACCCTGATCGCCTTCACGATCGGCCTGATGTTGCTCATCTTCTCGCCGCAGCTGCGCCACTTGCGGCTGAGCGACCTGACGGGCCAGGCGCCCAGCGGCCTCACCGGTCAAGCTAGAGCCTGACCCCCCAAATTCGCCCTCGGCCAGGAATCCCCGCGCGCATCCCTGTTCGTATCTCTAGCAACAAGCCTATCTACTCTCGAGGAGGCGCGCGATATGAGGATTCTACTTGTGCTGGCCATCGTTGGTTGCCTTGGCCTGGCTGCTGTCGCCTGCAGCGGTGGTGGCGAGAAAGCCACGACCCTGACGCTGGGCAGTGACCAGTTCTCCGACCACGGTACCAAGGATGTCACTAAAGTGACCGAGGTCAGCATTGAAGCCGACGACTTTTACTTCAATCCCACCTTCCTCAAGGGAACGGCCGGGCAGAAGCTCACGATCGAGGTTGATAATGAGTCCTCGACATTGCACAACATCAGCGTCCCGGGTCTGGCGATAGACAAGGACGTGCCGGCGAAAAGCAAGGTCACGGTCGACGTGACCTTCGCGCAGTCGGGAGCGATGCTCTTCCGTTGCAAGTACCACGCCGGGCAGGGGATGAACGGCGAGCTGCTTACCGGCGATGCGACACCGCAGCCCGCGTCAGCGACGGTGCGAACGCCGACAGTGAAGGTCTCGGACTCAGCCACGCTGGGCAAGATCCTGACCAGCGATAACGGCCGCACTCTTTACATCTACAAGAACGATGTGGTCGGCAGCGGCAAGAGCGTCGTAAACGGCCAGCTGGCGGTCGCCTGGCCGCCCTTGACTCTGGCATCCGGCGACCCGATCAAGCCGGATGGCCTGTCTGGACAGCTGACGCTTATAACCCGCGACGACAGCACGAAGCAAGTGGCTTACAATGGCTCACCACTTTACTTCTACGCGCAGGACGTCAACCCGGGTGACACCAACGGCCAGGCCCGCGGCAACGTCTGGTTTGTCATAAGCCCTTGATCCGGAGTTAGGTTTGAGAGCGCTAGGAGTCGGCTAAAATGGGGGTGTCTAGCATAGGTTAGCGCTCGAAAGGGGAAAGTCATGCCGAACCCGGTAGTTCACTTCGAGATCATCGGTAAGGACGGCAAGAAGCTGCAGAAGTTCTTCGGCGGCGTCTTCGACTGGAACGTCGACGCCAACAACCCGATGAACTACGGCATCGTGGAGGCGCAGGGCGCGGGCATCGGCGGCGGGATAGCCGCAGCGATGCCGGGCAACGACGGCGGCGTAACCGTTTACGTGGCGGTACCGGACCCGGACGCAACGCTGCAGAAGGTGGAGAAGATGGGCGGCAAGGTCGTTATGCCGACGACCGAGATTCCCGGCCAGAACCTGACCATCGCCCAGTTCACGGACCCGGAAGGCCACCTGATTGGCCTCATCAAGGCCTAACGCACCGAATGTGCCGCAGCATCAAGACGCTGGCGAACTTCGAGCCGCCGGCGACAGAAGCGGAGATCAGGGAGTCCGCCCTACAGTACGTGCGCAAGCTCAGCGGCGCCAGCCGGCCTTCTCGGGCCAACGAGCCGGCGTTCAATCGCGCCGTCGATGAAGTTACGGCAGCTGCCAGCCGGCTGATCGGCTCGCTGACGACCAGCGCGCCGCCGCGCGACCGCGAGATTGAAGCGCGTAAGGCCCGGGGGCGGGCCCTGCGGCGTACCGCCTGAGCCAACCTGGCGACAGAAGGCCCCGGCCGTTCGGCCGGGGCCTTCGCATTCTTGCGAACGTTGACTACGCGGTTACTGGCGCGTACTTCTTGACCAGCTCCGCCCAGCGGCGGCCACACTCGCGGGCGCCCTCGGCATAAGCATCTGGGATGACGTTGTAGGGCTGGCGGATGGGGCCGGCCTTCATGTAGCCGGCGGCGTCGAAGCGGGTCTTCTCCAGCTGGATGTTATAGGAGGCGAACTCTGGCTGGCCACCCGGCGGCGAGAACGTCTCGCTGGCCCAGCGCAGGTCATCAGCGATCTCCTTCGCCTTCTGCCAGTCCTCCTCACGCAGCGCCTTCATCAGTGCCAGCGTCGGCTGCGGGCCCATCGAGGAGGCGGTCGACCAGCAAGCCGTCATTGTCTCCGGCGAGAGTCGGGCGTAGGCGTAGGCCACACCATCCACCGGCAGGAAGTTGACGCGACCCTTGGACGCCGCCAGCGAAGGCAAGTAAGCGCCGACATCGCCGTACTTGGCCGCGATGATCGTGGGGGCGCGGTCCACAGCCTGGCGCCAGAATGGCGGCGGGAAGTTGAAGCGGAAGGCGTTGGCGTTGGCGTAGACCATAATCGCGAAGTCGGGGAAGGCCTCCGCCAGGCTGGCGTAGTATTCTACGGCCATCGGGACGGTAAGCGGCTGCCACATCGGTAGGCCGAGCAGCGTACCGTCGGCGCCGCGCTCGCTGACGAACTTGATGCGCTCAGCGACAGCGCGTGACCCCAGGGCGGTCGTCCCGACAAACGTCGGTACGCGCTTGTTCACGGTCGAGAGGAAGCAATCGACGAAGGCGCAGTACTCGTCCTCCAGCAGGGTGGCGCATTCGCCGGTAGTCCCGAGGACGATGAGTCCGCCGACACCGTCCTTTATCAGCTGGTCAGTGGCGCGCGCAGCCTCGTCGAGGTCTACGGTATCCCTTGCGTCGAGCTGGTCGGCGCCCTCCTTGGCCGGCGTGGCCATGATGGCGTAGACACCTTTGAGATCAGACGGCCCAAGCATGATTGCCTCCTTGCTGGGGATTTTGCGGCCATTATGACCCCGCTGGAGCCGCTATTCAAGGCCGGCTCCAGTTAACACAGAGTTCATCGCTCTGTACAGAACTCGAAACATTCCAGAAACTTTACGGCTTTACCGTCTAGTCAGGATGATCCGGAAAGTAGAACTAGGAAACCTCACCCTCGACCTGGATCGGTACGAAGTCCGCATCGACGGTCGCCTGGTCCAGCTGACTTTTGTCGAGTTCGAGCTGTTGTCCTATTTTTCGCGTCATCCCGACAAAGTGATCTCCCCGGAGCAACTGCTCGATTCCGTCTGGTCGCATCACGGGGGCACGGAGAAGTTGCCGGCCGGCGGCAACGACGAAGGCCGGCTGCGGGTGGCGGTCTCGCGGCTGCGCAAGAAGATCGATAAGAGTTCTCCCTGGCAGATCGAGACGGTGCGCCGGCGTGGCTATGCTTTCACCAGCCAGCCGGCCAGGCGCCCGGGCGCTCCGGGCTTCCGGCACGCCTCTGGCGACGCCCGCTCGCTGCGAGTTGTCGGAGCCACGCGGGGTAGCCGTCACTACTGGCAGGGCCCCGCCATCTTCAAGCTCCGCGCGTCCAGGGAGTCGTTCTTGGGCGTGGACAGGAGCGCCTAGTGCCGGAGGCCGCTCTGAAGCAATTCCTGCATTAGGCGAGGGTCGTGCTCCCGAAGAGACGAGAGCCTCAAGACCGCAATCTCTACCAGTAAGTTTTTAGGAGGTACTGACGATGCTCAACGGCAAATGGACCGGAATTCAGAAGCTGGTGGCATTATCGATCATTACGTTGGTCGCCTTGATTGCCGTGGCACAGTTCTCGCATGGGGACAGCGCCGGCACCGAGACTGGCACGGCGGTGAATGCCGTAACCTTCTCCGGAAACGGCGGCAGCGCCTTCTCAGATGATTGTCAGGCTGTCAAGACCGATGAGGAAGCGAAAGCCTGTGCTTCGGATGATGTTGGCGCCCTGGCGACTCAGGTTGGCCACAACAAGATCGCCATCAACTTCGCCTGGACACTCATCCTGGGTGCGTTCGTGCTCTTCATGCAGGCGGGCTTTGCTCTGTTGACTACGGGACTTACCAGGGCAAAGAACGCCGGCCACATGATGATGCTTAATTTCGCGGCATTCGTCATCGCCTGGATCGCCTACTATGCGGTTGGCTTCGCTTTTCAGTTTGGTGGCGCTTCGATTAATGCAGCGCCCGGCAACCTCGGTGGTGCCATGGTGCTTGGCCATCTCATCAACGTGGCCACCAGCCATTGGGGACTCTTCGGCGCAAGTGGCTTCTTCCTACAGTCAGGCCACACTTACGATGTCGGAGCTCTGGCGCTCTTCTTCTTCGAGGTTGTATTCATGGAGACCGCCGGCTACATCATTGTCGGCGCGATCGCAGAGCGCATAAACTTCAAGACG
>DASRHH010000128.1:0-8290 GCA_035650635.1 Dehalococcoidia bacterium
CGGCGGTACTCCAGCACCCGCGAGGCCGGCACGACCATGTTGAGGAACTCGTAGGCGGAGTTGACGGAGCGCTGAGGCCGCTGGCCGGAGAGCCGGCTCTCCAGGAAGCGCTCGCCGCTGTCGTGGCGGTGCGCCCAGAACTCCCGCGCGGCATCTTCGCCCAGGTCCTCGCCGCCGTGTGCCTGGCAAACCTCGCGCAACCGCTGCTCCTGCGCCGCGACCTCCTCGCGGAAGCCGTCCAGAACCAGCTGCAGCACCGGCGCCATGCCGGCGGGCTGGCCGGAGCGCGGGAAGGCGAGCCCGGACGCCGGCTCGAAGTGGTCGCCGTAGTCAGCGATGGCCGGGCGCATACCCAGCGCCAGCACCTCCTGGATCGCCTCGAAGCCGGCCTCGAAGCTGGGGAAGGCCAGGGAGAGCAGCCACCGCACCTCCGGTCTGGGGAAGGCCTTAAGGACCGCCTCCGTGATAACGCCCATCGTGCCCTCGGCGCCGAGGAACAGCTGCTTGAGGTCGATGCCTGTCGAGCGCTTGGCCAGCGCCGGCGCCCGCAAAACCTCGCCGCTGGCCAGCACCACGGTCAGGCCGAGGACCTGCTCGCCCATCGAGCCGTAGCGCCCGGCCAGGTAGCCGAGGCCGTTGGTCGAGATCGCGCCGCCGACCGTTGCTACCGGCAGCGACCAGGGGTCGTGTCCCAGGATGAAGCCGCGGTCCTCCAGCATGGCGTTGACGCCCTTGAGGACGGCGCCGGCCTGCACGTGGACACTGCGGTCCTGCGGCGAGAACTCCAGCACCCGGCCCATCTCCCGCATGTCGATAACGACGCCCGGCCGCGCAGTAATAGCGCCGCCCATGAGGCCGCTGCCGCCGCCGTAGGGGACTATCGGTGTGCGCCAGCGGTTGAGCACGGCGACGGCCGCTGCAACCTGCTCCGTGCTCTCCGGCCGGAGCACCGCCCAGGGTAAGACCTCACGCTCAACGGCCGGACGGCCCCAATGGCGGGTGGCGTCCCCGGCCACCTCGTTGCGGGTGGCCTCGTCCAGCAGGACGCGTCGCTCGCCGATGGCGTCCGCCAGATCGCGGGCCAGCTCCGGCGGGCATTCGCCTGCGGCAGTTCGGACTTCGCGCTGCTGGTCCATCGGGACAATTCTAGCAGGGCGCCCGTTGCCGGGGACAACGCGTCGCGGAGCCGCTATCATTGGCTGCAGCCGAATTATTTGCCAGGAGGAGCGGCATGCGCGCGATAGTCATTACCGAGCCGGGCGGCCCCGAGGTCCTGCAGCCCGCCAGCGTCCCGGATCCCATCCCCGGCCCGCACGAAGTCCTCGTGGAGGTGCGGGCGGCCGGCATCAACCACAGCGACCTTTCGCAGCGCGCCGGCTCTTATCCGGCGCCACCTCACGAGTCGCAGGACATCCTGGGCCTGGAGATCGCCGGCACGGTGCTGACGCCCGGTAGCGACGTCCAGGGCTGGTCAGCTGGCGACCGCGTTTTCGCGCTCATCGGCAGCGGTGGTTACGCCGAGCGCGTCAAGGTGCACGAAGACATGCTGATCCCGATCCCCGACAACTTCAGCTTTGAGGAGGCCGCCGCCGTCCCGGAGGTCTATTACACCGCCTACGATGCGCTGTTCAACCAGGCGGGGCTCATCGCCAGCCAGTCCGTGCTCATCCACGCCGTGGGTAGTGGCGTCGGAACGGCAGCGCTGCAGCTAGCGCACGACCTGGGCGCCACCACCTACGGCACCGCCGGCTCTAACGAGAAGCTGGCACGGGCGAGAGAGCTGGGCCTGGACGTGGGGACCAATTACAACAGCGAGGACTTCGCCGAGGTCATCAAGGCCCGCACCGAAGGCCGCGGCGTCAACGTCATCCTCGACCTCGTTGGGGCGTCCTACTGGGAGCGCAACCTGCAGTCGCTGGCGGTACTGGGGCACATGGTGCTCATCGGCACGGTCGGCGGTAACGAGATCGCGACCCGCACAAGCGCACTCATGGGCAAACGGCTGCGCATCTTCGGCACGGTGCTGCGCCCGCGGCCGCTGGAGGAGAAGATCCTCCTGACGAAGCAGTTCAAGGCACAGATCCTGCCTCGTCTGGCCGATGGCCGGCTCAAGCCTATCGTCGATAAGGTGTACCCGCTGAACCAGGCGTCAGAAGCGCACGCCTACCTGAACACCCATGCCAACTTCGGCAAGGTGATCCTAACGGTATAGGTTTCGCGCCAGGCGCTAGTCTTTCGGGAAGCCCTTGCCGGCGGCCAGCGTCGCCGTCGTCTTCATCGCCGCCAGGATCATCTCGTGGTGGGCGATGCCCTTGTTGACGATGTCGTAGGCCGTGCCGTGCGCGACTGAGACGCGGATGTAGGGGCTGCCAAGCACCAGGGCGATGTTGCCGATGAAGCCCCAGGTCTTGACCGCGATGTGCCCCTGGTCGTGGTACATGGCCAGGACGATGTCATATTCGCCCTCGATGCACTGACGGAAGACGCTATCGGCCGGGATGGGCCCGGATGCGTTGATGCCGCGCTTCTTCGCCTCCTCGACCGCCGGCTTGACCTCGTTCTCATCCTCCGGCCCGAAGCCGTGCGCGTTGAAGCTGGCGACGCCGATGCGCGGGTTGGGCATGCCCCACTCACCCAGCGAGCTGTGCATCAGGTCCAGCACCTTGTTGACGTTGGCCTTGGTGATCCAGTCCAGGCTCTCCCGCACGGTGATGTGATCCGTCATGTGGACGACGCGCAGCGGGCCGCTGGCCAGGAAGAGGTAGGTGCTGCCGGGCTCGACGGCGCTATCGCGGGGCGGGATGCCGGCCAGCTTGATAGCGGTGGAGTTCACGGGGCAGCTGACCACGCCCTGGATCTGTCCCTTCTCCGTGAGGTCATCCGCCAGGGCGTTCCAGCTCAGCTGTGCCTTGCCGCCCTCGGCGCTGGCGACGCCCCACTGGATCTGCTCCGGCTTGATGGCGTCGTTATCGAGGACATCGATGGTCTTTGGGTCCTTGCCCGCGCCTTCGACCGACTCTACCCGCCGCACCTTGAGGTCAGAGCCGATGAGATTGACGCCCTGTTCGACCGCCCAGGCGCTGCCGATGACGACGGGCTCCGCCAGCTTGTGCACCTCGCCCGTTGCCAGCGACTTCGCGACGACTTCCGGGCCGATGCCGGCCGGATCGCCCAGCGTAATACCGATCCTAGGATTGTCTGCCATGCTCTTCCTCCCGAATGTTTTGGGCCGAAATGGTTTGGGCCGAATGTTTTGGGCTTGTGTTGTAAGGGAGTTATAGCACCGGTGCTGGAATTAGTCGAATGCAGGGCGGAGTCAGTCTGCGGAGGGCAGGATCTTGGGGGTCATCGGCTCCATCGGCTGCCCGCAGCAGACGACTTCGCCGTCGCCGGCCTTGATGCAGAGCACCTCCGTGTTGCAGGTGGTGCAGCGGAATCGTTTGCCCAACTGGTTCGCCATCGTCAGGCCTTGAGATGCATTGGCTTGTCGCAGCAGACCAGCTCGCCCTGGCCGCTGCGGGTCACTATCATCTCACTGCCGCAAGTGCCGCACTGGTAGCGTTTCCCCGCCTGGTTCGCCATCGTGCATCCAGATTAGCGGCCGCGCTTGGGCGCGGCAAGCCGGCTTGCTGCAAGGCTGGCGTTAATGGTTCAGGGTGATACTATAATCCGAACCACGCGAAAGATTTCCCGTTAGCCGGTGCCGGCCCGGCGGAAAGTCCCATCGATGTCCCGTGTGAACCGCTACCTGCCGCACGAAGCCCAGGTCATCATCGTCGTCTGCTTGGGCGTTTTTCTTTTCTTCAACAGTCTCGGCAGCATCAACGTCACCATCCCCACGATCCAGCGCGAGTTCCACAGCAGCCTGGCGCAGACGCAGTGGATCACGATCATCGGCGTGGTCATGCTCTCGACTTTCTCGCTCTGCTTCGGCAAGGCCAGTGGCTACCTGGGGCGAAAGCGGCTCTTCATCATCGGCGTCACGGTCTACGCGCTGGGCGCCGGCCTGGCCGCGACTTCGCAGTCCTTCTGGGTGCTGCTTTTCTTCCGGGGTGTCATGACCTTCGGGCTCTCGGTCGCAGCGCCAATGGGTCCGGCGATCCTTGCCGTGACTTTCCCGGCGCACCGCCGCGGCCAGGTGCTCGGCTATTACGCCTCGGCGCTGGCCGTCGGCCAGGCGACAGGCCCCACCACGGGCGGGCTAATCCTCTCGGCCTGGGGCTGGCACGCCGTCTTCCTGACGAACCTGGTGCTGGGCTCGGTCGTGGCGCTGCTTGTCTTCCTCGTCCTGCGGGGCAAGGAGGAGAAGATAGCGGAGACCTTCGATTTCCAGGGTGCTGCCTTCCTCATCGCCGGCTATCCAGCGTTGCTGGTGGCGCTCAGCCTGGGCAACAGCCAGGGCTGGACCTCTGCGGAGGTGTTGACGCTCTTCGCGGTGGGGATCATCGGCTTGACCTGTTTCATCCTCACCGAGCTGAAGGTGCCGAACCCGATCCTGCGGCTCAGCTACTTCCGCAACTACGCCTTCACCGTCGCCATCGTCTCGCTGATCGCGACCTCAATGGTCTGGCAGCCGATAAACTTCTTCGCGCCGCTCTACATCTCCAACGTCCTTGGGTTAGGCGCGGTGGGCCTGGGGCTGATGATCAGCGCCCTGCCTGCATCGACATTCTTTGCCTCGCCGCTCAGCGGCCGCCTCACCGATCGCAGAGAGCTGGGCCGTTACCTGGTGGCAGTCGGTCTCCTCTTCGCGCTGGCGGGTGCATTCACGTATTCCCGGCTGGGCGCCCACCCGAGCCATTTCTTCGTCGTATTGGCGCTGGCGCTGGTAGGCTGGGGCTACGGGCTGTTCACGCCGGCCAACCAGAAGCTGGCGTTCTCGGCGGTGCCGATCGAGCAGTATGGCATCATCGCCGGTATGCTGGCCTCGCTGGGCACGGCCGTCGGCACCATCGGCACGACGATTGCCGTCGCCATCGCGGAGGATAACCTGCAGGGGCGGCGAGTGCTGGACCCGGTGGGGTTCGCGCACTCTCAGCAGACCGCGATCACACTGCTGCTGCCCGCGATCTTCATCGGCCTGTTGGTCGCGATAAGCGGGATCCGGCGGGCCAGTGAGGCGCCGCCGGCGTTCGCAACGGCTGCCTCCGACGCGGAGTGAAACGCCGCGCCAGCGGTGCGATAATAGTCAGCGAGTCGAGCCAGACAAGGAGAGTAAAATCATGGAACTGCGCTTTCTCGGTAACACCGGGCTACAGGTCTCAACCCTCTGCTTCGGCACTATGACGTTCGGTGGCGGCGGCTTCTGGAGCCGCGTCGGCGAAGTCGGCCAGGACGACGCCAATCGCCTGGTGGGCATGGCGATGGACTCCGGCGTCAACTTCTTCGATACCGCCGATGTCTACTCCAACGGCAAATCGGAGGAGATCCTGGGCAAGGCGCTGGCCGGCCACCGGCACGAGGTTGTGGTAGCGACGAAGGTACGCGGCCGCATGGGGCCCAGCCCGAACGACGTCGGCCTTTCGCGACACCACATCATCCAGGGCTGCGAGGACTCCCTGCGACGCCTGGGCACCGACTACGTCGACCTCTACCAGGTGCACCGCTGGGACCCTTACGCGCCGCTAGAGGAAACTCTGCGTGCTCTGGATGACCTGGTGCGCCAGGGAAAGGTGCGCTACATCGGATGCTCCAACTTCTTCGCCTGGCAGCTGATGAAAGCGCTGGCACTGTCCGATAAGCACAACTGGGACCGCTTCGTCTCCCTGCAGGCCTACTACAACGTCCTGGCGCGAGACCTGGAGCTGGAGCTGGTGCCGCTTTGCCAGGACCAGGGGCTGGGCATCATGGTCTGGAGCCCGCTGGCCGGCGGCACGCTGAGCGGCAAGTACCGCCGGGGCGCGCCACGTCCCGAGGGCTCCCGCAACTCTGATCCCGCCGGCAGCTTCCTGCCGGTCGATGAGGAGCGCGCCTACGACCTCGTCGAGGAGCTGGACAGCATCGCCCAGGACCACGGCGCCACGGTGGCGCAGGCGGCGCTGAACTACCTGGTGCAGAAGCCCGGCGTGACGACCGTCATTATCGGCGCCCGCACGCCGGAGCAGCTGGAAGACAACCTGCGCACCGCCGATTGGCAGATGACGCCGCAGGAGATCCAGCGGCTGGAGCAGATCAGCCCGCCACCACGGGTATACCCGGACTGGTTCTTGAAGGTCCGACGAACGGAAAACCCGCGCGACTAGCCAGACTCGGGACGCAGGAAAGCGGAGCGCCGAAACCGGCGCTCCGCTCTCTTTCGCTGCGAACGGTGACTAGGAGGTTGCGACCTTCTGGTACTTCTTGCGAAGCTCCGCCCAGCCCTTGCCATTGGCCTCGGCGGCCTTGGCCCAGACCTCGGGCAGGTCACGATAGGGGGCACGCGTAGGGCCGCAGTTGATGTAGCCGGCGGCGTTGAAGCGCGCCTTCTCGAACTGGACGTTAACCTTCGGGAAGTCGGCCCAGTCCATGCCCGGCTGGAAGAACGGTACGTTGTGCATGTCGTGAGCGATCTCCTTGACGCGCTCTTCGTCGTCTCGGGCGATGGCGTCGGCCAGCGCGACCACAGGCTCCGGGCCCATGGCAGCGGAGGTGGACCAGACAGCGTTCACGGCGCCGCGGCAGCCGCGCCAGGTCTGGAAGAAGGTGGGGCCTTCCGCCGCGGGCAGGAAGTTCACCTGGTGGCCGGCCACGTGGATGTCCTCAAGCAGGTGGTCAGTGCTATAGGCGACCTTGTTTGTGATGACCCTGGGGGCCCGCTTGCCTACACCGGCCCAGAACGGCGTGGGGAAGACGGACTTGAAGAACATCTGGTTGGAGTAGACCATAATGCCCAGCTCCGGCACGGCCTCGCTGAGGTCGGCGAACCACTGAACGGAGTTCTCGAGCGTTGGCGTCTGCCAGAGCGGCAGGCCGATGAAGGCGCCCTCGAAGCCCATGTCCCGCGCGACTCGCATCTGGCGGATGGTCTCCTTGGTGCCGAGGGCCGTGCAGCCCGCGAACAGCGGGATGCGGTTCTTGGCGACGTCCAGGATGGTGCCCCAGAACGCCTGCTTCTCTTCGAACAGCAGGGCGGCGCATTCGCCGGTGGTGCCGTTGAAGGCGATGCTGCCGACGCCGTCCTTGATCAGATTCTCGGTCATGCGAGCCGTCTCGTCGAGGTCGACGGAGTCCGTGGAGTCCCAGCCGTCCGCACCCGGCTTGCACGGGGTCGGCGCCATCACCGATACGCCCCTGATGTCGTCCTTGGTTAGCATTGTGTCTCCTTTTCTCTGCCTTTTTGGCGAAAACTTTTCGTTAGCTTATCATTTCCTGCCAGCTATGGGGAACGCCCCGGCGCCCGAGACTAGGGTTTCGCCATAAGCTCTGACCAGTACTCGTAGAAGCCGCGCTGGTTGGTTTCGCTGGGTGCGCCGTTGATGACGCCGGGCAGCACCTCGTCGGTGCGCTCGTGGCCCAGCCGCAGCTCGTAGTTTAGCGGGTAGCGGCGGGTCACAGTGCCCATGCTGGTCTCCGTGCACATGCCCCAGTTCTCGCCGTCGTCCTGCTCGAAGGTCGATGCCGGGCCACACTGGCCGCGCAGGTTGCCCAGCCGCATCGTGTTCTTGACCTCCCAGGGCGCACTCTTATCGACGATGCACCAGGAGTCCGTCTGGATTTTGTGCGGGCCCCTGGGGTGCCAGACGCGGATTGTCGGGTGGGAGAACAGCCAGATCAGCGACATGTTGGGGAAGATGCTGCCGTGGATGGGCCAAAAGCGCCGCAGCAGCTCCGGCCCCCAGCGCTGCTCCATCTCCGGCCAGATCTTGTCCTGCCACTCGTTAAGCTCGGGCGCGTCGTAGACGAGTTTGGTGCCGCCCGCGCCGACGCCGTGGCCGTGGCCAGCGTAGATTGTGGTGCCGGGGACCCTCAGGCTTTCCAGGGAGAGCCCGCCGAAGCCGACAATGACCGGCGACGCGTGAGTTATCGGGAAGTGGTAGCTGTCGCCCTGGAAGTTATCGCTGGCGAACTTCCAGTTGCAGGGCATCTCCCACTTGTGCACGCCCGGCAGGAACTCGCTGCCACCTTCGCAGCGGTCCACCAGGAAGTCGAGATACCACGCCATCGGACCCAGGTATTCCGCCAGGGTCATGGCATTGGGGTCGAAGTTGCCGAAGACGAGCCCTTTGTACGAATCGACGTGCGCGACGGGCACCAGGCCCCACTGCTCCATGTCCAGCTGCTCGAAGTAGGCGTCCTGGAAGTTCGGCACGCC
>DASRHH010000129.1:0-17643 GCA_035650635.1 Dehalococcoidia bacterium
GATTCCGGGCACGCCTTCCGACGCGAGGTACTGTGCCAGCGTCATCTCCGACTGCCAATGCGAGGGCTTCTCGCAGGCCTCGCGCACTACCAGGCCGGCGACCTGGATGCGCTTCGACTCGACGTCGACCGGGTTGATGCCATAGTTGCCGGCCAGCGGGTAGGTCAGCACCAGCATCTGGCCTGCGAACGAGGGGTCCGTCAGCATCTCCTGATAGCCGGTCATCGCGGTCGCAAAGACGACCTCGCCGTGGCCGCGCGCGGCCGTCCCGAAGGAGCGCCCGACGAAGACACCGCCATCCGCCAGCACGAGGAGGGCGCGGCTATCGGCCATCGTGCACCACCCTACCGGCGTACACCGTGGCGACGACGCGGCCGCGCAGGGTGCGGCCGGCCAGCGGCGTGTTGCGCCCCTTGCTGGCGAACTGCAGCGGGTCGACGACCCACTCGGCGTCCGGGTCGAAGAGCGTGACGTCGGCCGGGGCGCCTATGGCCAGCATGCCCAGCCCCTCGACGTGTAGCGCGAAGCCGAGGGCTCGCACCGGCGCCACCGTCAGCCGCTCGATGAGCTGCGGCAGTGTGATGCGGCCGTCGTGCACCAGCGATAGGCAAAGCGCCAGCGCCGTCTCCAGGCCGCTGATGCCGAAGGCGGCATGGTCGAACTCGCAGAGCTTGTCCTCCGTGGCGTGCGGCGCGTGGTCCGTCGCCACGCAGTCGATGACGCCGTCCGCCAGCGCCTGTACGCAGGCCTCGCGGTCGGTCTCGCCGCGCAGGGGCGGGTTGACTTTGGCGTTGCTGTCGTAGGCCAGGCCGGCCTCGTCCTGCGGGTCGCCGAGGACGGCGGCGTCGGTCAGCGCCAGGTGGTGCGGCGTCACCTCGGCCGTCACCGGCAGGCCGCGATCGCGTGCCGCTCGTAGGAGCTCGATCGATCCCGCCGCGCTGAGGTGCGCCAGGTGCACATGCCCGCCGGTCGCCTGGGCCAGCGCGATGTCTCGCGCCACCATGCTCTCCTCGCCGGCGGCGGGGGCTCCGCGCAGGCCCAGCCGCGCCGAGACCCAGCCCTCGTGCATGACGCCGCCTGCCACCAGCGATTTGTCCTCACAGTGGTCGATCACGGGAAGGCCCAGCATGCGGGCGTACTCCAGGGCGCGTCGCATCAGGTGGGCGTCCCAGACGGGGTCGCCGTCGTCGCTGAAGGCGATAGCGCCGGCCTCCGCCAGCTCCGCCAGCTCGGCCAGCTGCTCGCCCTTGCGCGCCTTGCTGACCGCACCGATCGGCAGGACGCGGGCGTTGCCGGCGGCGGCTGCGGCCTGCAGGACGTAGCGCACGGTGGCGGCGCTATCGATGGCGGGCTCCGTGTTGGGCATGGCGCAGACGGTGGTGAAGCCGCCGCGCGCCGCCGCCAGGGTGCCGCTTTCGATTGTCTCCTTGTGCTCGAAGCCGGGCTCCCGCAGGTGGCAGTGGATATCGACGAATCCCGGCGACACGACCAGACCCGAGGCGTCGATGACGTTCGACGCGCCCTGGCCGGCGTCCGGGCCCAGCGCCGCGATACGGCCGTCCTGGAGCAGGACGTCGGCCACGGCGTCGTGGCCGCTCGCCGGGTCGATGACGCGCCCGCCGCGGACCGCGATGGTTTCGGCCATCAGGCGCCGTTCCCCCGCGCCAGCAGATAGAGCACTGCCATGCGCACGGCGACGCCGTTGCTGACCTGCTCCTCGATAACGGACTGCGCGCCGTGCGCCACCGCCGGCGAGACCTCCACGCCCTCGTTCATCGGGCCGGGGTGCATGACCAGCGCGCCAGGGTTGGCCAGCGCCAGTCGCTCCTCGTTCAGCTGGTAGAGGTGCGCGTACTCACGCAGGCTGGGCAGCAGGCCCGCCTGCATACGCTCCAGCTGCAATCGCAGCGCCATCACCACGTCGGCGCCGTCCAGAGCCCGCTCGATGTCGTGCTCGACGGTGACCGCGGGCAAGGCACGCGGGTCGTCGGCGGTGAAGACAGCCGGGAGTAGCGTCGGCGGCGCGCAGAGCACGATCTCGGCGCCGATGCGGGTCAGGCCCCAGAGGTTGGAGCGCGCGACCCGGCTGTGCGCGATGTCGCCGATGATGACGACGCGCCGCCCCTGGACGTCGCCCAGGTGGGAGCGGATCGTCAGCAGGTCGAGTAGCGCCTGCGTGGGGTGGGCGTGCCAGCCGTCGCCGGCGTTGATGACCCCCATGTCGCAGTGGCGGGCCACCAGGTAGGGCGCGCCGGACTGCCAGTGACGTATGACCAGCAGGCTGGCGCCGACCGCCTGGAGCGTGCGCACCGAATCGATCAGCGATTCGCCTTTCTTGACGCTGCTGCTCTCCGCCGCGACGTTGATGACGTCCGCGCCCAGCGCTTTCGCTGCCAGCTCGAAGGAAGAGCGGGTGCGGGTGCTGGCCTCGTAGAAGAGGTTGGCGATAGTGGTGCCCCGCAGTGCGGGCACGCGCGGCACCTCGCGGCTCAGCACCTCCTTCATCGCCTCGGCGGTGCTGAGCACGCTTTCCAGCTCGTCACGGCTGAAGTCGTCGAGGTCGAGGAGGTGGCGCCGCTTCCAGGCGGGGCGCTCCTCCAGCGGTGTCATCGGCGATGGCTGTGTGGTCATCACTCAACCTCCACTCTGGCCGTCACGAGCACTTCGTCACGGCCGTCGATCTCAGCCAGAAGGGCCTGCACGTCCTGATTGGCGTTGGTCGGGATGTTCTTGCCCACGTAGTCCGGCCGGATCGGCAGCTCCCGGTGGCCGCGGTCGATGAGGACGGCCAGCTGGATGCTCTCCGGCCTGCCGAAGTCGATGATGGCGTCGAGGGCGGCGCGGATGCTGCGGCCGGTGAAGAGCACGTCGTCCACCAGGACGACGCGCCGGCCCGCCAGGTCGCTCGGGATGTCCGTCGGCTGCAGGGTCGCCTTGAGGGAGCGGCGCGAGAGGTCGTCCCGGTAAAGGCCGATGTCCAGCGCCCCGACTGGCACCTCGGCGCCCTCGATCCCGCGGATAGCCTCGGCCAGCCGTCGCGCTATCGGCACGCCGCGGGTGCGCATGCCAATGAGCACCAGGCGGCCCAGGTCGGGGTTGCGCTCGATGATCTCGTGGGCGATGCGCCGGATCGCCCGGCGGATGTCGTCAGTGGAGAGCACCACCTGGGCGGTCGGCGGCGGCTTCACGCTGCGCTCCGGGCGTATTGGCGGGCAAAAATAATACCCTCGGCTCGCAGGGAGCGGAGGGTATACCGATATGCGGTTAGGTCGCGGGCGCTCTGTCCCACTCTTGTCTCCTTACCGGCCTCACAGGACCGATTTAAAGGCTGCGGTAGTGACCTTGTTCGCTACTCACGCAGACTATAGCATGGCAGGGCGTGCCAACGCTAGGGCCTCTTGGCCAAGAGCGGCCCTATGCTATGATTTATGTGCCGTTTACTTTCTTAATCAGCTGGAGGAGGACTGCATGGCGGAATTCGTGACGGTCGCCCGGGTGGAAGAAATTGCTCCGGGTGAGCTCAAGGGCGTTAAGGCCGGCAACAAGGACATCTGCCTGGCCAACGTGGACGGCACGATTTACGCTATCGGCAACATCTGCACCCACGCCGGCGCTCCGCTTTCAGACGGCTACCTGGACGGTGAGCTCCTGGAATGCCCCTGGCACGCCGGCTTCTTCAACGTCAAGACCGGCGAAGCGACGCAGGTTCCGGTCTTCGAGGACGTCCCAAGCTACGAAGTCAGAATCGAGGGCGACGAAGTCCAGGTCGCCGTAGGCTAAACGGCTGCCTATTCCCAGAGCCCGGCGCCGGGCTCAGCGCTGACGGGCTGCCCGGCTGTAGCGGCTTCGAGCGCTGTTCCGTGCCGGATCGCTAGCCACTCTCGTAGCGACGAATAACCCATCGCCAGGAGGAAGGCCGCGGCCGCAGTCAGCACGATGTTGGCGCCGGACGAAACGTCCACGAAGTAGCTGCTGTACATCCCGGCGAAGCCCGTGGCCGCGCCGATGAGCACGGAAAGCACCATGACCGTGTTGAAGTTGTAGCTGAGCAGACGCGCCGTAATCGGCGGAATGACGATGGCCGCCGCGATTAGCGTCACGCCCATCACCTGCATCGAGACGACGATAGTCGCCGCCAGGACCAGCGAGAACAGAGTATCGACCCAGTCGGTCGGGATGCCGTAGAAGCGTGCGACCTCCGGGTCGAACGTCGTAAACAGCAGGCGCCGGTAGAAGAGCAGCATCAGCAGCACTGCTAGGGCGGTCACGCCGTAGATAGCGTAGAGATCGCCCTGAGAGACGCCGAGGATATTGCCGAAGAGCGCCGCGTCAAAGCTGCGCGTGAACGTCTTGTAGCGGCTGATCAGGGCCACACCCAGCGCGAAGCTGGCCGTGGTGATGATGCCGATGGCGGCATCGGCGGCGATGAAGTGGCGCTTTCGCGTCGTTGCGTTGATCAACAGCGCCGAGAGGAAGCCCCAGATGCTGGCGCCCAGGTAGAAGTTGAACGACATCACGTAGCTGACGACCGCCCCGCCGAAGACAGCATGCGAGAGGCCATGCCCGATGTAGGCCATGCGCCGCAGAACGATGTAGACGCCAATGAGGCCGCAGAGCGCTCCCACCACTGTGGCGGCAATGAGGCCGCGGATGAAGAACTCGTACTGCAGCGGCTCAAACATCGTGCTGGTGTTCCTCCTGCTGATGGACGCGGCGGCCGGCGCCGTGTGGCCCACGGCCCAGCCGGTGCGGCGTCTCCGCCACCAGGGTCAGGCCGTTGTGCTGGATGACGTCCATCTCCGCGCCGTAGGTCTCCAGCAGCGTCTGCGGGTTGTAGACCTCGTGCGGTGGCCCCTCTGCCACGATGCGCCGGTTGACGCAGATGACCCAGGGCAGGTGCGCGGCGACAGCATTAAGCTCGTGCGTCGTCATGATGATCGTGATGTCCTCGTGGTTGAGCTCGTCCAGCAAGTGCAGGACATCGTCGCGGGTCTTGATGTCCACGCCGGTCGTCGGCTCGTCCAAGAGGAGGACACGTGGGTTGCTGACCAGCGCTCGCGCCAGGAAAACACGCTGCTGCTGGCCCCCGGAGAGGGCGCGGATGTGCCGCCGCGCCAGGGAGTCGATGCCAAGGCGAAGCATGATCGCGTGGGCGCGCTCGCGGTCCTCGCGGCCGGGCCAGGGCAGCCAGCCGTTGCCTGCCCGCCCCAGGAGGACCGTCTGCTCCACCGTTATCGGGAAGTTCCAATCGACCGTCTCCAGCTGCGGCACGTAGCCGACGCTGGGCCGGCGATCGCGGATCTCGTGCCCCTCCACAAGCAGCTGCCCGCCGTAGATATCGACGGCACCGAGGATGGTGCGCAGGATGGTCGTCTTGCCGGAGCCGCTGGGACCCAGGATGCCGACGAAGTCCCCGCTCATGATTCGCAGGTTGATGTCCCGCAGCACGATGTCGCCGGCGTAGCCGCAGGTCAGGTCGCGGAACTCGATGACCGGTTGGGCGGCCAGAACGTCATGCGGTGCTGGATGAAGCATATCGAATCTAGTGGGCGTACTTGGCCGGGCTGGGCCCGTCGTGGAATACGAGGTCTGTGGGCACGGCGTCCATGGCGGAAGCGTCGCCGCCCAGCGCCGGAATCATCGCGCGCATGTTCTCCACCATCAGCCCTGTGTAAGAGTGTAGCTTGTCGCCAGGATCGCCGGGCAGGTTGTCGTCCGCCAGCTTGTCGACGAACTTGGCGCCGGTTTCGTTAGCGATCTGTTTCAGGACGGGGCTGGGGAACACCTCCGATCCGAAGATAGCGGGCACCTTCTCCGCCTTGATCTGGTTGATGATGTTGACGACGTCCCGGCTGGAGGGCTCCGAGAAATCGGAAGGCTGAATGGCGCCGATAACGCTGAAGCCGTAGCGGTCCGCCCAGTAGGCCCAAGAGTCGTGGTAGGTCAGCAGCTTGCGGTTGGCGGCCGGCACCGTGCTGACGGCCTCCCGCATCTTCTGGTCCAGCAGCTGCAGCCCCTGCCTCAACGTCGAGAAGTTAGCGTCGTAGTAGGCGGAGTTCGCCGAATCCATCTCTATCAGCTTGTCGTGCACCAGCTGGGCGTACTTGAGCGCCAGCACCGGGTCCGGCCAGAGGTGCGGGTTGGGGTGCCCCTCGTCGCGCGGGAAGCTGAAGTCAAACTTGTACTGGTCCGGCGTAATCGCACTCTCACCGAGCATGAGCAGTTGGGCACTCGATTTCTTGTTGGCGTTCGCCAGCTCGAGCGTCGGGTCCTCCAGGTGCAGGCCGTTGAGGATGATGAGGTCCGCATTCGAAATCGACTTTGCGACCGAGACCGGCGGCTCGTAGGTGTGGGAGTTCACCCCCTCCGGCACGATGCCTTCGAGCAGGATTTTCGTGCCGCCGATGTTCTCGACCAGGCTGGTTATCGGCGAGACGGTGGTCAGCACCCGCAGACGCGAGTCATTCGGGGTTGGGTTGTCGTTGCCGCTGCCGCAGGCGGCGAGGAGAAGCGCCGGGATCAGGGGGAGGGCCATCGCGAGGGCCCGAAGCGAGGTTCGCATGCTAGCTCCTTGCCGGTTGTCGCTTGTCAGCGCTGTCGCGGCAGTCCTTGCAGACGCCGAAGATGGCGAAGTGTTCCATGTCCGCCTGGAAGCCGTACTGATCGAGGATGCCGGACCGCAGAGGCTCGATGAGGCCGTTGTCCAGGGCGAAGGTGCGGCCGCAGGAGCGGCAGACCATGTGGTGGTGCGGGTCTTGTTGCGTCAGCTCGAAGCGGACGCTGCCGCCGCCGAGGTCGGTCTCGCTGACGATGTGCAGCTTCTTCAGCAGCTGCAACGTGCGGTAAACGGTCGAGATGTCGACGTAGGGGTAATGCTCCACCATACGCGCGTGGATATCCTCCGCCGTGATGTGGCCGGGGGAATCGTGCAGGATAGAGACAACCATCATGCGCTGAGGCGTCAGGCGGTAGCCGGTCTCCCTTAGCGAATCGATAATACTGGTATGGCCGCTCATCGCATCCTCTAGCTTCTGCAATTAGTTGCGAGAGCATCGTATTGCCTCTGCGGTTGGTTGTCAAGCGCCGCGGCTGCCTTTCGCGCAGCGTCGCTGCTATACTCTTCGTCTGAGGTCTGGCGATGCCCACTATTGAGTCAAGTTCTGGCCACATCCACTACGTAGACTCCGGCGCCGGCGTCCCGCTGCTGCAGGTGCACGGCTACACCGGCAACCTCAACAATTGGTCGACCCTCAACGCCGAGCTGGATAGCACCTGGCGCACGATTGCCCTGGACCTGCCGGGGCACGGGCATTCCGCAGTGCCGCTGCAGCCCCAGGACTACGACCTCGATGCACTGGCGGAGTCCGTGCACCAGCTGGTCAGCGCCCTGGACATCGGGCCGTTCTACCTGATTGGCCACTCCATGGGCGGCATGGTGGCGCAACACTTCGCGCTGGCCCATGCGGACCTGCTACGCGGCCTGGTGTTGGTCGATACCTCGGCAACGATGCCAAATCTCTCGCGCATGGAGGAGCGGCGTCGCCTCATCGAGATAGCCCGCGACGAAGGCATGGAGGCCGCTTTCGAGGCGCAGCTGCTGGGCATGCAGCTCTCGGCGCGCCTGCAGGCCAACCCGGAGCTGATCGCGGCCTGGCGTCAGGAGTTCCTTCTGACATCGCGTGAGGCATACGTCTATTGCGCCGTAGCTATCGCGCGGCGCCGCCCCATCCTCGATCAGCTGGCATCGCTGCAACTGCCGACGCTCATCGTGGTCGGCGAGCTGGATGAGCCGTTCCTGGAGCCGTCATTCGTCCTGCAAGACACTATCGCCGGCAGCCGGCTCGTGGTGATGGAGGGCTGCAACCACACGCCCTTCGTGGAGAAGCCGCCTGAGTTCGCGGCTGTCCTGCAGGAGTTCCTGGCGACTCTACAGGCCGGGACACCCGGCCGGGCCTGAGCCGGTGCCCTACGACATCGAGGCCGTTCGCCGCGAATACATCGGGATGGAGTTCGGCAAGAGTCGCGGCCGCTACCCGGTGGAATACGACCCTATCCGCCGCCACTGCCACATGGTGGACGACCGCAACCCGCTGTTCCTGGACCCGGAGTACGCCGCCGGCACGCAGTGGGGCGGAGTCATCGCGCCGCCCTCCGGCTGGCTGGCGATGTACTTCGCCAGCCTCGGGCCCTGGCCGCCCGCCTTCGAGGCGCTGGTGCCCGTGGTGCCGGCGCCGGGCAAGCAGATCGTCAACCTGAGCCAGGACGTCGAGTGGTTCGACGTCATTCGCGTCGGCGACCACCTCTCGGTGGTGCGGCGCATCGCCGACGTCTACCAGAAGGCGATAAGCATTGACCCCGAGGCCGTCTGGGTTGTAAGCGAATCGACGATCACGAACCAGCGCGACGAGTTGGTCTGCGTGGTGCGCAACACGTTGCTCTTCCATCGCACGCCGGGGGAAGTCGCGGCCGCGCAGTGAAGGCCCAGCAGCGTTACTGGGAGGACGTCAGCGAGGGTGAGGAGCTGGCGAACTTCCAGATCGAGATCAACGCCCGTCGCGCCTACCTGGACGTCAGTGGCTCCCAGGACTGGTACCCGCCGCACCACGACGCCGAATTCGCCCGCAAGGCCGGCCACGCCGGTATCTTCATGACCACCGGGTTCACCCAGGCGGCCCTGGTGCGCGTTCTCACCGACTGGATGGGCGACGAAGGCTTCCTCAAGCGGCTCTCCTTCGAGATGCGGCGCCAGCAGCGCCCCGGCGATACGATGACCTGTCGTGGGCGCGTCACCCGCAAATACATCGAGGACGGCCGCCACTACGTGGACTGCGAAGTCTGGGCCGAGAGTGAGCGCGAGGGCATGACCACGCCCGGTCGCGCCGTGGTGGCGCTGCCCTCCCGCGAGTCCGCCGGCTGAGCCGGCTCCGCGAGCATATGCTGGATTGCCGGTAGCGCGGCGAGGGCCGCCCGCTCGCCCCTGTGCACCGCCGTCGCCATGCGCAGCGGCAGCGTCGAGCGGATGCCGCGCATGTTGGGCCGGATGATGATGTCCGCCCGCGGTCGCTCAGCGGGGCCGCGCGCTAGCAGCTCCGCCATGAACGCGACCTGGCCGCGCAGCCCGGAGGGAGTGCGAGACTTCAACCGCAGCGAGCGGCCGACCGCTGCCGAAAGCGGCAGCAGTGCCGCCGGCAGGCGGAAGAACTCGCCGACGTTGACGGCGATGACCCGCTCGGCGCCCAGCGCCTGGGCGACGGCTACCGGCACCGTGTTGTGCAGGCCGCCATCGACGTAGGAGCGCTGGCCGATGCGGATGTTGGACATGATGACCGGCGGCCTGATGCTGGCCTCCACGGCCGGCGCAACGGGTCCGTCGGTGATGACCTGCACCTCGCCGTTCACGATGTCGATAGCCGTCACGGCCAGCGGTATCTTCGTTTCGGCGAAGGTGAGGTCGCCGAGGCAGTCGTGCAGCGCTCGCGCGAAGGCGCCGCCGCGCCGCGAGACGCGCAGATCGCCGGCGAACCAACGTGACAGAGAGATCGGGTTCGCCTGTCCGGCGATGCGCTCAAGCTCGGCGGCGTCTCCGCTGGCTGCGTAGATGGCGCCCATCAGCGCGCCGGCGCTCGCCCCGACCACTAGGTCGATCGGGACGCCGGCTCGTTGCAGCACGCGGATGACACCGACATGCGCCCAGCCTTTGATGCCGCCGGCGCCCAGCACTAGCGCCGCGCGTGGCCGGCCAGCGTCAGGCAACGCGTGGCCTCCTGGCGATGCCCCCAACCTGCGGCCGGATGAACAACATCGGGGGGACCGGCGGCACGGGCGTCGCTCGATGCAGGTCACTAATCTCGAAGCCCGCCTCACGGATCAGGCGGACGGTGTCGCGGTTGGGGTGGCAGCCGCCGCCGAACCAGCTCCAGACCGGATTGATTGCGTCCTGCGCCAGCGCGAGCGCGGCTCCATCCGAGCGGACATGCTCGTAGAAGCGGAACTCGCCCTGCGGCTTGAGGACGCGCTTGATCTCCGTCAGAGCCTTGCGGGGATCGCGGACCGTGCAGAGGACGAGCGTGCTGACCACGGTATCGAAGCTCTCGTCCGGGAAGGGCAGCTCCTCGGCGGGCGCCTGTACGATCTGCAGCGTTCCGGCGAAGTCGTCGGTTCGCTGACGGGCGCGCTCCAGCATGTAGGGATCGGGCTCCGTCGCCACCAGCTCGCTGACGGCCGGGCCGTAGTAGGCGAAGCTGAGTCCGGTGCCGCAGCCGATCTCCAGCACTCGCCCCCTGGCGCCGCCCATGATCCCCCGCCGCACATCCGCGAGGAAGTTCTTCTCCATACGGCCGCTCATGCGGTCGTAGAAGTAAGCGAACCATTTGTGACCCTTAAGCTGAGACATCGCTAACGCTTCTTCGAGAGGAATTGGCCCCCGTATGATAGCATCGGGGCGAATCCACCATGGCAGAATCGAAACAGAAGGTTATCCTCTACACCCTGCGCGGCTGTCCCACCAGCGATAAGGCGCGTGCGGCGTTGACTGAGCGCGGCATCGACTTCGAGGAGCGCCGCGTCAACGACAGCGCCGACTGGTTCAACGAATGCCTGGAGTACGCCGTCTCCGTGCCCGTCATCATCTGGGGCGAAGGCGATGTCGAGGTCGGCTGGGAAGGGGAGCATGGCTGAGAGATCACCTAGACGGCCGTGCGCCGTCTGCTGCCTCTAAATCAGCTTTCCGCTAGAATCGACTGGTGACTGCTTCCGGTCAGGCGACCATCAAAGAGCGAATCCAGGCCCTCATTGCCGGCGCGGTCGAGCGCGCCCAGGCCGCCGGCGACCTTCCGTCCTTCGCGCTACCCGACGTCACCATCGAGCGGCCACAGCGGGCGGAGCACGGCGACTACGCCTGCAGCTTGCCGCTGCGCCTGGCGCGGGCCGCCGACGCCCGCCCGCTCGACATCGCGGCGGCTATCGTCCGCCACCTGCAGGCCAACGAGGAGTTCGCCGCCGCCGCGGTCGCGCCTCCCGGCTTCATCAACTTCCGCCTGGCCGATTCCTGGATCACGGCGCAGGTCAACTCGATCCTGGCGCAGGGGCCGAGCTTCGGCAACGTCGATGTAGGTGCCGGCCAGAAGGTGCAGGTCGAGTTCGTCTCCGCCAATCCGACTGGCCCCCTGACCGTCGCGACCGGGCGCGGCCTCTCGATCGGCGATACGCTGGCTGCGGTGCTCTCGGCGGCGGGCTACAACGCCGAACGCGAGTACCTGATCAACGACGCCGGCACCCAGACCGAGACGTTTGCCTCGACGCTCTTCGCGCGCTACCAGCAGCTATTCGGCCGGGAGGTGGAGGTGCCGCCGGGCGCCTACACCGGCGACTACGTGCTGGAGATCGCCCAGGAGGTGCGCGACGAGTTCGGCGAGCGCTTCCTGGACTACAGCGACGGCCCTTTCCCGCCGGAGCTGCACGACATCGGCGTGCACAAGATGATCGAGCGCATCCAGGCCGACCTCGCAGCCATCCGTGTTCGCTACGATTCGTTCTTCAGCGAGAAGTCGCTCTACGCCTCGGGCACCTACGAGAAGGCGATGGCGCTCCTACGCGAGGGCGGCTACGTCGCCGAGAAGGAGGGCGCCGTCTGGTTCACCTCCACGATGCTAGGCGACGACCGCGACAACGTTCTGGTGCGCTCGACCGGCAAGCCCACCTACTTCGCCTCCGACATCGCCTACCACTACGACAAGTTCCTTGTGCGCGGCTTCCAGCGCGTCATCGACATCTGGGGCGCCGACCACCAGGGCCACGTGCAGCGCATGAAGGCCGCGGTCTCGGCGCTGGGCGTCGACCCCTCGCAGCTGACGATCATCATCCACCAGCTGATCACCATCCGCCGCGGCGACCAGGAGGTGCGCGTCTCCAAGCGCGCCGGCGACATCATCACCCTGCGGGAGGTGGTGGACGAGGTCGGCGCGGACGCGGCGCGCTTCTTCTTCGTGCAGCGGGCCCCCAACTCGCACATGGACTTCGATCTGGAGCTGGCGACCCGCCAATCGAGCGAGAACCCCGTCTACTACGTGCAGTACGCCCACGCCCGCATCGCCGGCATCCTGCAGAACGCGAAGGAGCGCATCGCCGATTACAGCGACGGCGACGTCTCGCTGCTGCGGGAGGAATCGGAGCTGGCGCTGGTGCGCAAGCTGCTGCAGCTCCCGGAGCTCATCGAGTCGATGACGGAGTCACTGGAGACGCATCCGCTGCCCTACTACGCGATGGAGCTGGCGACCGCCTTCCACGACTTCTACGAGAAGTGCCGCGTCCTCACCGACGACGTGCCGCTGAGCAAGGCGCGGCTCAAGCTGGTGGCGGCCGCCAAGCTGGCGCTGGCCCGCGCCCTGGCGCTCATGGGCATGACGGCCCCGGAGAAGATGTAAGAATGTCGGCGATGACTCCTCGCAAGCGCGTTTTCTCCGGCATGCGGCCCACCGGCCGCCTGCACATCGGCAACTACCTGGGCGCGCTCAAGAACTGGGTCGATATGCAGGAGGAATACGACTGCATCTACTCCGTCGTCGATATCCACGCCCTCACCACCATCGAAGAGGTCGCGGAGCTGCCGCAGAACATCCACGAGATGGTGATCGACTTCCTGGCGGCCGGAATCGATCCCCAGCGCAGCATGCTCTACGTGCAGTCGCAGGTGCTGGAGGTCATGGAGCTGACGATGTTCCTCGGCATGATCACGCCACTCGGCTGGCTGACCCGCGTCACTACCTTCAAGGAGAAGGTGCGCCAGCACCCGGACAACGTGAACTACGGGCTCGTCGGCTACCCGGTGCTGATGGCCGCCGACATCGTCCTCTACAAGGCGGAGCTGGTGCCCGTTGGCGAGGACCAGATCCCGCACCTGGAGCTGGCGCGCGAGATCGTGCGGCGCTTCAACAGGCTCTTCGGCGATACGTTCCCGGAGCCGGAGGCCAAGCTGACGGAATCGCCGCTGATCCGCGGGCTGGATGGCGCCAACAAGATGAGCAAGAGCCTCGATAACCACATCGAGCTGGCGCTCAGCGAAGCGGAGACCACTCGTCGCGTCATGACCGCCGTTACCGACCCGCAGCGCACGCATCGCAGTATCCCCGGCCGGCCGCAGATCTGCAACGTCTACCACCTGCACAAGATATTCAACCCGGACGAGGCCCAGACCGTCTTCGACGAGTGCAGCACCGCCAAGCGGGGCTGCGTGGAGTGCAAGCGACAGCTGGCAGACGGCATCAATCGTTATTTCGCGGAGTTCCGGGAGCGCCGGGCCGAGATCGCGGCGCGGCCGGAATACGTCCGCGAGGTCCTGGGCGATGGCGCCCGCCGCGCCCGCGCCATCGCGCGCGAGACGATGCGCGAGGTTCGGGAGCGCATGAACCTCTTCCCCCTCCCAGACGAGGCGTGAGCGCCATATCGCCGCAACTCCCCGTCTCTGCCAGCGGCAAGAGCGCGGCCGAGGTCGCGCGGGCCTGCTCCACCGTGGCGACGACGATCATGCTGCGCAACTTCGGCGGCCAGCGCTTCCTGGACCGCAAGGGTCGGGGCAACTTCCTGACCGAGACCGACCTCGCAGTCGAGCGGGCGGTGCTGGACGTGCTGGCGGTGGAGTACCCGGGCCACCGCGTGTTGGCGGAGGAGACGGCCGGCGGCTGGGCCGAGGCGCGGCCGGACGGCCGCCCGTCTGGGCGCGGGCCGGCGGCGCCGGAGAGCGACTGGCAGTGGGTGGTCGATCCGTTGGACGGCACGCACAACTTCTCGCGCGGCATCCCGCACTTCTGCTTCAATATCGCGCTCTGCTACGGCGACGAGCCGCGTCTGGCGCTGACCTACGACCCGATGCGCCGCTACGAGTTCTTCGCCACGAAGGGCGGTCGCATGCAGCTCAACGGCGAGACGGTGATGGCCTCGCAAGCGGTCGATGTCGCGGAGTCCGTCATCGGCATGGACATGGGCTACGACGACGCTAGGGCCGCTAACCTGCTGCGACTCGTCCTGGAGATCTGGCCGGGCATGCAGGGAATGCGGGTGATGGCGTCGGCGGCGCTGGGACTGGCCTACGCCTCGGCGGGGCTGGTCGATATCTTCGTGCACCACAACCTCTACCCCTGGGACGTCGCGGCGGGCATCCTGCTGGTGCAGGAGGCGGGCGGCGTCATCCTGGATCGCGATGGCGGCCCGGTCAGCATCCAGAGCGAGGGCGTGGTCGCGGGCGCGCCGAAGGTTGTCGAAGACTTCCTGCGATTGGCGGCCGGGCGGCCCTGGCGGTAGGTTACTGGCAGCGCTTGACGAAACGGGCCATGCGGCGCAGGCCCTCTTCCAGGTCCTGCCGTGGCGCGGCGTAGCAGATGCGGACGTGACCGGCGCCGCACTCGCCGAAGGAGGAGCCGGGGATAACCGCGACCTCTTCCTCCTGCAGCAGGCGCTGGCAGAACTCCAGGTCGTCCAGGCCGGTCCCTTTGACGGAGGGGAAGGCGTAGAAGGCGCCATGCGGCTCCGGGCAGGGCAGGCCCATCTCGGCCAGTCGCTGCACCGTCAGGCGGCGGCGGGTATCGAAGTCGGCGATCATGCGCTGGCTCTCGTGTTCGCCGTGGCGGATCGCCTCCAGGGCCGCGTACTGGCCGGGCGTGGGGGCCGACATGATGATGTACTGGTGCACCTTCATCATCGCCTCCAGGATGTCGGCCGGGGCGCAGGCGTAGCCGACACGCCAGCCGGTCATCGCGTAGGCCTTGGAGAAGCCGCCGAGGAGGATCGTGCGCTCCCGCATGCCCGGCAATGACGGGAAGCAGGTGTGCTCGACGCCGTAACTCAGGCGGTCGTAGATTTCGTCCGAGATGACGATGAGGTCGCGCCGTGCGGCCATCTCAGCGATCGGCAGGAGGTCTTCGCGGCTCATCTGGGTGCCCGTGGGGTTGGCCGGATAGCCGATGAGCAGCGCCTTCGTCCGCTCCGTCAGCCGCGACTCGATATCCTCGGCGTGGACGCGGAAGCCGTCCTCCATCTGCGTTGGCACCGTCACCATGGTGCCACCGGTGAGGATGCAGGCCGGCAAGTAGGCGACGTAGTAGGGGTCCGGCGTGATCAGCTCGTCGCCCGGGTCAAGTACCGCGTGGGCCGCCAGCAGCAGGCCCTCGCTAACGCCGACCGTGATGATGATCTCATCGCGCGGGTCGTAGTGGACGCCATAGAGCCGCGCCAGGTGCTCCGCGACAGCCTCTCGCAGCTCCGGCATGCCGTAGTTGGAGGTGTAGTGGGTGTGGCCCGCCTCGACGGCCGCGGCCGCCGCCCTGGAGAACGACTCTGGCGTGACGAAATCGGGCTCGCCGACACCCAGGGAGATAACGCCGTCCATGCTGGCGATCAGCTCGAAAAAGCGACGAATCCCGGAGGACGGTATCGCCTGAACCCTCCGGGAAACGAAACTACGGCTGACGCCTTCCTGCACCGGCTATCTCCTGACCTGGAATTAACGAATTTCCGAAATAGTAACAGAGAAGGGCGACAGTGTCACCGACTATCCAACCCTTCAGTATGAAAACGAATGCCAAACGATTCGGTTGCGGAGCCGAACGATAACCTCGAGCCGCGGCCTAGAGCGGCGGCTTCTGCGTGTGCCAGTCGGTGGCCTGCTCGTAGGCGTGGGCGGCGCGCAGGATTGTCGCTTCGTCGAACGGCTTGCCGATAATCTGCAGGCCCACCGGCAGGCCCTGGCTGAAGCCGCAAGGAATGGAGACGGCGGGCAGCCCGGCGATGTTGATCGGGATGGTGAAGACGTCGCTCAGGTACATCTGCAGCGGGTCCTCCAGCTTCTCGCCCTGGCGAAAGGCCGTCGTGGGAGAGACGGGCGTCAGCAGCACGTCATACTTTTTGAAGGCGGCGTCAAACTCGCGACGGATCAGCGTCCGCACCTTCAGCGCCTTCAGGTAGTAAGCGTCGTAGTAGCCGGCGGAGAGCGCGTACGTACCGAGCATAATGCGCCGCTTCACCTCATCGCCGAAGCCGAACTGGCGGGTCTTTTCCATGTTGTCCCACATGTTGTCGCCGTCCTGGTAGGAGAAGCCGTACTTCACTCCGTCGTAGCGCGCCAGGTTCGCCGAGGCTTCGCAGGGGGCAATGATGTAGTAGACGGCGAGCGCATAGGGCGTGCTGGGCAGCGAGACTTTACGGTCCACCTGGGCGCCCAGCTCCTCGAACTTCGCGATCGCCGCCTCGACCTTCTGGCGCACGCCTTCGTCCATGGCCTCGTGGAAGTACTCCTGCGGCACGCCGACGCGCAGGCCGCGGGCGTCGCCGGTCAGCGCCCGCGCGTAGTCCGGCACCTCCACCGGCGCTGATGTGGAGTCGCGGGGGTCGTGGCCGGCGATGTGCTGCAGTACCAGCGCGGCGTCGCGGACGTCCTTGGTCAGCGGCCCGATCTGGTCCAGCGAGGAGGCGAAGGCGACCAGCCCGAAGCGCGAGACGCGGCCATAGGTCGGCTTGAGGCCGACGATGCCGCAGAGCGCGGCGGGCTGGCGGATGCTGCCGCCGGTGTCCGTGCCCAGCGCGTAAAAGCACTCGTCGGCCGCGACGGCGGCAGCGGACCCGGAGGAGGAGCCGCCGGGCACGCGCTCCAGGTCCCAGGGGTTGCGAGCGCGGCCCAGGGCGGAGTTCTCGCCGGAGGAGCCCATGGCGAACTCGTCCATGTCGGCCTTGCCCAGCATCACGAGGCCGGCCGCCTGCAGCTTCTCGACGACGCGGGCGTTGTAGGGCGGCACGAAGTTCTCCAGCATGCGGGAGCCGCAGGTGGTGCGGATGCCAGCGGTGCAGAGGACGTCCTTGATGGCGGCGGGCACGCCGGTAAGCGGCGTGGCATCGCCAGCCGCCAGGCGCTGGTCGGCGTCTGCGGCCTGCTGCAGCGCCAGATCTGGCGTCAGTGTCAGGTAGGCGCTGACGCGCTCCTCCACTTGCGCGATGCGTTTCTGGAGGGAGCGCGTCAGCTCAACGGAGGAGACTTCCTTGCGAGCTAGCAGGTCGTGGGCCTCGTGCAGGGTGAGGCCGGCCAGGGAGTCGTCTATCGGCACGGCCCCGCTACTCTTCCAGGATGGAGGACACGCGGAAGTAGCTGTCGTCGCGTTGAGGGGCGTTGGCCAGGGCCTGCTCCGGCGGCAGGGACTCGCCTGCGGCGTCGTCGCGCATGACGTTGTGCAGCAGCAGGGTGTGAGCCGTCGGGGGCACGTCGGTCGTATCGATAGCGTTGAGCACCTGGAAGTAGTCCAGGATCTGCGACAGCTGCTCCTGGAATTTGCGGACGTCTTCGTCGCTGACGCCCACGCGGGCCAGCGTGGCGATGTGGCGGACTTCTTCCGGGGTGAGGGCCATGCGCGATTCTCCTCCAGTGCTCGGGTGGCAAGCAACATTATAATCAGCGCTGCGTTCTACGGTAAGCGCGACTGTTGCATACCATAACGCGCTGGTAACATTGGCTGGTGACGCAAGAGCTTCACACCCCCACCGCTGACAGCCGCACCACCCTCGGACACCCCAGCTACATCTGGACGGATGGCCTTGAGCGCCGTTTGCAGCTGCTGCGCCGCTATGTTCCGCTGGAGGGCAAGCGGATTCTCGATATCGGCTGCG
>DASRHH010000130.1:0-4865 GCA_035650635.1 Dehalococcoidia bacterium
GGCGTCATCCAGGGCGACCTGCGCCACGGCCTGCTGCTGCAGATGGTGCCGCCCGAGCAGCCGCTGACCAATGGCGCGCTGGTGACGACGTCCGGCCTGGGAGGCAACTACCCGCCGGGCCTACTTATCGGGACGGTACGGTCGATCGACGACCGGCCGCAAGCGACCTCTCAGCAAGGGGTGCTGGAACCGGCCGCATCCCTTGACCGGCTGCGCAGCGTACTGGTGTTGGTTAGCTTCAAGCCCGCAAGGCTGCAATCGCGATGAAGTACTTTTGGGCGGCCCTCTCTTGCTTCCTGCTGGCGGTGATCTACGTCTCCGCTATGCCGCAAGCGAAGCTCTTTGGCGCGGCGCCGGACCTGCTGCTAGTGTTTGCCGTCTGCTGGGCAATGATCCGCGGCCAGGATGAGGTGCTCGGCGTCATCGTGATCGCCGGCTTCTTTCGCGACTTCACCACCGGGGAGCCGGTGGGTACATCGGTGCTGGCCCTGACGCCGATCGCCTTGCTGGCGACAGTGCGTGAGCTGCGCCTGGTGGACAACGATTTCGTGCCGGCACTGGCAGTAGCAGCAGTAGGCTCGCTGCTCTATCAGCTGATTGCCGGCATCGTCATCTGGCTGACGGGAGAGCACATCGGCTGGTGGACGCTGATCGGACACAGACTGCTGGCAGCGATGCTGGTTAACGTCCTGGTGACGCCGCTGCTCTATCTGCCTTTGCGCTGGATTAGCGGCGACCTGCGCTCGCAGGCGCCACGGCTAGGGCCAACTCTAGGTTTCTGAGGTGGGCCTGTTTGAGCGGGAGCGCCGACGCTGGGGGACATCTGGTCCGCGGCGGCAACGTCCGCCGTCCGGCCCAAACCGCCCGATCTTTGTGGCGCTGCGGGCGCTCGTCATCGCTATGTTCCTTATCCTCGTCGGGCAGTTGGTGCGTCTGCAGGTAGTGGAGAGCGGCCAGTTCAAGGAACGGGCCGCGATCAACGCCATACGCGAGGTCAACACGGCCCCGGCCCGCGGCCTGGTCTACGACCGCGAGGGCCGGCCCCTGGTACAGAACGTCGCCCGCTACTCGGCAGCCATCGTGCCGGCGGACCTGCCGAAGCGCGGCGAGATCGGTGTTTACAGGCAGCTGGCGCCGGTCCTGGGCATGAGCGAGCAGGAAATCCAATCGAAGGTGAATGAGCAAGTCGCCCGCACCAAGGATGAACTGACGCCTGTTGTATTGAAGGAGGACCTGAGCGCCGACACGGCAATGGTCTTGCGCGAACTCGAGCCACACACTCAGGGCGTCCACCTGCTGGTCCAACCGACCCGCAACTATCTGTACGGCGCGCTCACTTCGCAGATCATGGGCTACGTGGGTGCGCTAACGCCGGAGGACTACGAGCAGCTGAAGGCGCAGGGCTATCAGCTGCAGGACCGCGTGGGCCAGGCGGGGATCGAGTCTGTCTACGAATCGCTGCTACGGGGCAAGGTGGGCAAGCAGCTGGTTGAGGTCAACTCCGCCGGCCGCGAGCAGAGGATCATCGCTGAGCACCCGGGCCAGGACGGCGACAATCTCATTCTGACGATCGACCTGGACCTGCAGAAGATGCTGCGCGATGTCCTGGCCGAGAAGGCCGCCGGCTCCGACAACGCCGCGGCGGCGATCATGGACGTGCACACCGGCGAGGTCCTGGCTATGGTCTCCCTGCCGGAATACGACGACAATGTCTTCTCCCGCAACATCAAGCCGGAGGAGCTGACCCAGCTGGTCAATGCACCGGGCAAGCCTCTACTGAACCACGCCATTGCGGAGATGTACCCGCCGGGAAGCACCTTCAAGACAATTACAGGCTCGGCGGCTCTTCAAGAAGGCGTCGCCACAACTGCGACGACGATTACCAGTCGCGGCTACATAACGGTGCAGAACGAGTTCGACCCCAACGTCCTCTATCGCTTCAACGACTACGCCGCCCTGGGCACGATGGACTTCTACCGTGGCCTGGCGCTCTCCTCCGACGTCTACTTCTACTATCTGGCCGGCGGCAAGGCCGATGAAGGGTTTGTCGGACTTGGCGCCGACCGGCTGGCCCGCTATGCCCGTGCTTTCGGTCTGGGCCAGGAAACTGGAATCGACCTGCCGGGCGAGTCAGCCGGCATCGTGCCGGATCCGGCCTGGAAGGAGAAGACGATCGATGAGCCCTGGGTGCTGGGCGACACCTACAACATGGGTATCGGCCAGGGGTACGTCACCACTACGCCGATACAGATGCTGGTCGTCGCGGCCACAGTCGCCAACGGCGGGAAGGTGCTGCAACCGCACCTGCTGAAGGAGGTGCGGGATCCACAGGGCAACGTCATTCAGAGCGCCAAGACGGTCGTGAAGTCCCAGGTGCCGGTCGACGAGCGCTATCTCAAGGTGATAACGGAAGGAATGGTGCAATCGGTGTCCAGCGGGGTAGCGCGGACGGCCGCAGTGCGAGGTCTAAATGTCGCGGGCAAGACCGGAACGGCGGAGTTCGGCTTGCAGCGCGCCGACAGCACCTACTCAACTCACGGCTGGTTCATCGGCTTCGCACCGGCAGGGAACCCGCAGTATGCCATTGTCGTATTCGTGGAGCGCGGCGGTGGCGGCGCGCAGGCGGCTCCGGTGGCCTCATCCGCGCTGGACTTCATGTTCAACGGCAGCGACCTGGCTGCCCGGCTGGAGCGGAATCCGTGATCCAGCTAAGGCCTCGCTACTTCGATATCTGGATGCTGGTCACGACACTCGCGCTGGTCGGCTACGGGGCGCTGCTCATCTACAGTGCCTCTCTGAACAGCCACCCGGCCGGCGTCAACTCGCTCTCGCACCCGGTCGCGAAGCAGGTGGCTTACATTGTGCTGGGCCTGCTGGTGATGATCTTCGTTGCCAATATCGATTACCGGCTGTTCGGGCAGATCGCTCCCGGGCTCTACGCTATCGGCATCCTGATGCTGGCCAGCGTGCTGGTCATTGGCAACACGGAGTTTGGGTCGCGGCGCTGGATCAATTTCGCGGGCACGCAGATCCAGCCCTCGGAGATCGCCAAGCTCATCACGATCCTGGCACTGGCACGCTTCATGGCCGACCGGCCGCTGACGATGAGCCGTGTGAGCAGCTTCCTGGCCACGCTGGGCATTGTGGCGCTGCCGATCATGCTGGTGCTGGCGGAGCCGGATATGGGTACTGCCGTGATCTTCGGCGTCGCCTGGATCGGGATGCTCCTGCTCTCCGGGGCGCGACTGGAACACATCCTGATCTTCCTGTCATTCACGGTGCTGATGGTGCCGTTCGTGACGTTGGCCGTCATGGACGCCTACCAGAGGGATCGCATCGCCGTGTTCTTCAACCCGAACTCAGACCCCCTGGGCAGCGGTTACAACATCCTGCAAGCGGAGATCAGCATCGGCTCCGGCGGTCCGTTCGGCAAGGGGCTGTTCGGCGGCACCCAGACGCAGCTCGATTTCTTGCACACGCCGACGACCGACTACATCTTCAGCGTGCTGGGCGAGGAGTTGGGGCTGATGGGGGCGCTGGTGCTGCTGGCGCTGTTCACAGTGTTGCTCTTCCGAGGGCTGCGCGTGGCCGCCCTGGCGCGAGATCGCTTCGGTCAGCTGCTGGCGACGGGGATCGTGATCATGATCCTCTTCCAGGTGTTCATCAACATCGCGGTCAACATCCGGCTGTTGCCGGTGACGGGCATCCCGCTGCCTTTCATCTCGCAGGGCGGCAGCTCGCTGATCACGCTGTTTGTGGCGCTGGGCCTGCTGCAGAGCATCGTCATCCGTCACAAGCGCATCGACTTCGGCTCCGGACCCTAGCCCAGGTCGTTACGTCAGTCGGCGAGGTCTCCGGCGGCGCCGAGCGCGAGGTTGAGCGCCTCGCGCAGGCCCTTGGCCGGCAGGAGCTGCAGCGAAGTCTGCGGCTTATGGCGGGCCAGAGTGCCGGCAGGCAGGAGGCAGCGCTGGAAGCCGAGGCGCTCCGCCTCCGCCAGACGGCGCTCCAGTTGGGGCACCGAGCGCAGCTCCCCGGAGAGGCCGACTTCCCCCAATGCGACCAGGTCCGCGGGCACCGGCCGGTCGCGGAAGCTGGAGCCGATGGCGAGAGCCAGCGCCAGGTCCGCGGCGGGCTCCTGCACCCGCAGGCCACCGACCACGGAGGCGATCAGGTCCTGGTTGCCCAGGTTGAGGCCGACGCGCCGCGAGAGCACCGCCGCGATGAGGAGCAATCGCGCCTGGTCCAGGCCGTTGGCCGTGCGCCTCGGCGCCGGCGCAGTCGCGAAGGTGGTGAGCGCCTGGATCTCGACCAGCAGCGGCCGGCTGCCCTCGATAGTCGGGACAATCGCGGAGCCGATGGTGTCGCTGGAGCGCTCCGCCAGGAACAGCTCGGAGGGGTTCGCTACCTCCGCCAGACCATCGCCGGTCATCTCGAAGACGCCGATCTCGGCCGCGGAGCCGAAGCGGTTCTTGACGCCGCGCAGCAATCGATAGTTGCTGAAACGCTCGCCCTCCAGGTAGAGGACGACGTCGACGATGTGCTCCAGCAGGCGCGGCCCGGCGATCTCGCCGTCTTTGGTGACGTGGCCGACGATGAAGACCGGGATGCTGTTGCCTTTGGACCACTGCATCAGGCGCATAGTGCACTCGCGCATCTGGACGATGCTGCCGGGCGCCTGGGGCGCGCTATCGCTGGCGACGGTCTGGATGGAATCGACGATGACGAATGCGGGCGCCAGCGGTTCGATCGCCGGAAGGACGGCGTCGAGGTTGGTCTCGGTAAGGACGAAGAGCCCTTCGCCGGCGATGCCGAGCCGGCCAGCGCGCAGCTTCAGCTGCTGGGCGGACTCCTCGCCGGATAAGTAG
>DASRHH010000131.1:0-14171 GCA_035650635.1 Dehalococcoidia bacterium
GCTCCGCCTGCACGGCCACCACGCGGCCTACGAACAGCGTGTGGTCGCCGACACGCAGGGCATCTTCCAGTCCGCACTCCACATAAGCGATGCAGTTCTCGATCAGCGGCGCATCGATCTTGCTCGCCTTGAAGGTAGGTAGCTGGGCCAGCTCCAGCTTATCGACATCGCGGCCGCTGACGGCTCCGAAGTAGTGGCTGTGGTCCATCAGGTCGCGGCCGGGCAGGTTGAGCGCGAACTCCTCCGAGAAACGGATCATGTCAGACGTGTGGCGCGAGGGGTGCACTGTAACCCCGATGAGCGGCGGCGTTCGCGAGAGCGGGCTGACCCAGATGGCCGGCATCACGTTGACCTGGTCCCGCCAGCGGCTAGTAACCAGCGCCACCGGGCCGCCGTTGAACAGGCGGAGGGCGTCCTGTAGCTCCAGGGTCAGGCGCATGTCAAGCAGATTATAGCCACCGCCCTACACCTGGGCGAAGGCCCTCCAAGGGTGGGCTAGATCCAGCGTCGTAGGCGAAAGTAGACCAGCGAGGCGACCGCAATGAATAGCATCAACCCGACAATCGCCGGAAACCCCCAGCCGGCGCTGAACGGGGGCCACTGGTTGCTCTGGAAGTTCATGCCATAGACGCCGGAGATGAGAGTCAGCGGCAGGAAAACCGTCGCGGCCGCGGTCAGCACCTTCATCACCTCGTTCAGGCGGTTGGAGACCGCCGAGAGGTAGGTGTTGAGGGCGCTGTCCGCCAGGTCGCGCACCGCTTCGACCAGATACTCGACGCGCACCAGGTGGTCGAAGATATCGCGGAAATAGATTTGGCTCTCCAGCCGGATCAGCTTATCGAACTCGCCGCGCGAGAGGCGGTTCATTATGTCGCGCTGCGGGTTGATCGCGCGGCGCAGGCGCAGCGTGTTGCGCTTGGCCAGCATGATGCCCTGCAGCACCGATGTGTCCGGGCCACGCAGCACCTCGCCCTCCAACCGATCGATCTCCTCATCCATGGCGTCGACGATCGGCAGGTAGTCATCGATCAGCAGGTCGAGGAGGCCGTGCAGCAGCCAGTCGGCGCCGCGCTCCAGCAGCTCGGGTTCCTGCTGAGCCCGCTCGCGATAGCGCGCGATAGCCGGAACCGGCTCCCGATGGCAGGAGACGACATAGTCCGGTCCCAGGTAAAAGTCGACCTCGTCGCTGGCGATCTCTTCGCCGTCCGCGTACGGCCGTAGCGCCTGCACCACGATGAACAGATAGTCGTGGTGGTCGTCGATCTTGGCCGGGTCCCCCCGGTCCGTGACCGCATCCTCGATGGTCAGCGGATGGAAGTGGAAGACGTCCCGCAGCAGGCGAGCATCCGCCACCTCGTCGCTGACCTGCAGGTCCACCCAGAGCAGGCCGCCGGGCTCGCTGATGGCCGCTGTTAGCTCCGCGTCGCTGGTCAGTCGGCACACCTGGTCGGACGGCGGGCGGTAGAGTGCTGTGAACAACGTTAGTCCGGCTCCTGCAGGCTGGCGGGCATCGTGGCGTTCAATATAATCCCGCCGCCTGCGCGCGTACAAATAACCGGCGCCGCCGATTTGACAATCGTTCCCGGCTTGGCCAAAATCGGGTCACTGACACGAAGCAATTTCACCAAGGAGGCCCCCACATGGCTTCGACTCAACCAGGCTGGCAGCTTAGCGGCGACTACTTCGAGAACTGCAATTGCGACTTTGTCTGCCCCTGCGTCTTCGCTCCGAGCGGGCCGCTGACAGCGCCGCCGACCCAGGGCTACTGCGACGTGTTACTGGCGTTCCACATCGATACCGGCAGATTCGGCGACGTCTCTCTGGACGGGCTTAGCGTCGTGGCAGCCGCCCACGCCCCAGGGGTGATGGGTAACGGCAACTGGTCGATTGCTATCTACGTGGATGAGCGCGCCGATGCCAAGCAACAGGAAGCGCTGGGAGCCATCTTCTCCGGCAGCGCCGGCGGCCCGATGGCGGAGTTCGCGCCGCTGATCGGCGAGGTGTTGGGGACGAAGACCGTGCCTATTACCTTCCGCAAGGATGGGAACCGCCGCTCGGTTGAAATCCCCAACGTGGCAAACATGGCTGTGGAAGGCATCCCCAGCATGATCCCGGGCGAACCGATATGGGTGGCGACCGGCCACCCGGTCGCTCCGGAGAAGCTAGCGCTTGCGGTCGGCAGCTCCGGCAGCACCTTCAACGACTACGGCATGCGCTGGGACAACTCCGGCAAGAACGGCCACTACGCCGCCATCAACTGGTCCAACAGCTAGCGATCTGTGAACACCACCTACCCCCTGGCGCGAGAGCGTAATCTCATCCTCGGCGGATTGCTGCTGCTGGCTGCCGCCGGCTGGGCCATCCTCATCTGGCAGTCCCGCACCATGAACGACGAGATGGGGCTGACCATGGGCCTGGGCGCGCCTGTCTTCATCGCCATCTGGGTAGTGATGATGATCGCCATGATGTTCCCGACGGCCGCTCCCATGATCCTCACCTTCGCACGCGTCCAGGCCAACCGCGCCGGCCGCGGCCAGGAGATCGTGCCGACGTGGCTGTTCACGCTCGCTTACCTCGTGCTTTGGACGGGCGCCGGCATCCTGGCCTACGCGATAGCCGTCCTGGGCGATAGGGGGGCGGACCATTGGATGTGGCTCATGGACCACGCCGCGGAGATCGGCGGCGTGGTGCTGATCGTCGCGGGAGCATATCAGCTGACCCCGCTCAAGAACGTCTGCCTCTCCAAGTGCCGCACGCCTACAAGCTACATACTCTCGGGCTGGCGCGAAGGCCACCTGGGCGCATTGCGCATGGGCCTGGAGCACGGGGCCTACTGCCTGGGCTGCTGCTGGCTCCTCTTCGCGATCCTCTTCCCGCTCGGCATGATGAACGTCATAGCACTGGCCCTGATCACGCTGCTCGTCTTCGCCGAGAAGTCGCTCGCCATCGGGCCGGCGCTGGGCAAGGCCGCAGCACTCGGCCTCATCGCCTACGGCATCGTCGTCATCGTCCACCCGGACGCGCTACCGACGATGATGTAGCGTGCCCCAGCGACCGCAGGCGTTGCACCTGCGCGGCGTTATCCTGCCCGATGGCGCCGAGCGCGATATCTTCGTGTCCAGCGGGCGCCTCACTTTCCAGCCGGTCGCCGACGCCAGAACAGTCCTCGATGGAGGATTCATCCTGCCCGGCCTGGTCGACATGCATGCTCACCTGGCCATCGCCAGCCCGGCAGGCGACGACGCGTCCGCCGAAGAGCGGGTGCGGGCCAGCGCCGGGCGCCAGCTGGCAGCTGGCGTGCTGGCTTTGCGGGAGCCCGGCAGTCCGGATCGCGCCTCGCGAGAGCTGGGGCCGCAGGCGGGTTTGCCGCGCGTCTTCACAGCCGGCCGCTTCCTGGCGCCGCCGGGCCGCTACTTCCCCGGAATCGCCCGCGAGGTGACCGAAGAGCAACTGCCGGCTGCCGCCGCGGACGAGGCTCGTGCCAGCGGCGCCTGGGTTAAGGTCATCGGCGACTTTCCGGACCCCGCTGAAGGCCGTATGCACCTCAACTTCCCGGCACAGGCGCTGACGGAAGCTGCGCGGCGAGCCCACGCGGCCGGGGCCCGTATCGCCATTCACGCCACAAGCGAGGCCGCCATCACGGGCGCCGTTGAGGCAGGCTTCGACTCGATTGAGCACGGCCAGGGCATCCGCGAAGACCACTTGAAGGCGATGGCCGAGCGCGGAATCGCCTTCGTGCCGACCCTGACCATCCTGCCGCAGCTGCCGGACGTCATGCCCAGCCTCGGCCTGGGGGGCACCGAGCTCGCCCTCATGCTGAGCGCGGTGGAACGGCATCCGCAGATGGCCGCGCGGGCGGCCGAGGCCGGCGTCCTGGTGCTGGCCGGGACGGACGCCGGCATGGGACCGCACGGCATGGTCGCTGGGGAGATCGAGCTGCTGGCCCGGGCTGGCCTGCCGCTGGAGACGGCGTTGGCCGGCGGCTCCTGGGCGGCGCGCCGCTACCTTGGCCTGCCCGGCATCGAGGAAGGCGCTCCGGCCGATCTGGTCGCCTACGCCGACGACCCGCGAGACCGGCTATCGACGCTCTCCAGGCCGCTGCTGCGCATCCTGGACGGCCTGCTGCTCAACGGCAGATAAGGCGCGGAGGCGGGAAAAGCCTTAAACTTGTATCTGCGGAGGGGTGGCAGAGCGGTTGAATGCGGCGGTCTCGAAAACCGCTATGCCGGTTTTCCGGCATCGTGGGTTCGAATCCCACCTCCTCCGCCAGCCCTGACGCACCGCAGCGCTGTTTGAGCACGCTGTCTTCAACGGAGGGATGCCGGAGCGGTTGAACGGGCACGCCTGGAAAGCGTGTGTACCCCTCACCGGGTACCGTGGGTTCGAATCCCACTCCCTCCGCCAGTTTGCCGAGCTTGCTAGCGTTGGGGAAAGATGCATGGCCCTCGTGGGTTCGGGCGGCCAGACGGCCCGTCCGGGACGCCCGCCCGCCTGGGCGAATCCCACTCCCTCAGCTAGTCCCGAACGCTAACGGGGAAGGCTACCCGCGGCGGAAGAGGCCGCGCTTCTTCTCGCGTGGCGGCTTGCGCTGGTAGCCGCGAAACTCCTGCAGCAGCTCCTCTTCGTGCTGGCCGGCCTCCGCGGCCGCTTCCCTCCAGGCATAGCGGAACTGCTCTTTGATCGCGTAAGCGATTCTGCCCGCCTTCGCGGTCACGCCGTCGTCTGGCTCCAGCGAAGGCTCATCGTCGTAGTCAGGCTGCGCCGCAGCCTCCTTGCGATTCGATTTCGCGAACCGCGAGACGAGGAATCCCAGCCCGAGGCCGATCAGCAGGCCGCGCAGCAACCTCACTAGCCTTTCCTGCCGAAACGCATGAGCCCGCCCATGATGCGGACGAAGCGCTTGCCGCCCGCCATCACGCTATAGAAGCGGATGATCGGCTTGACGGCCGTCTCGCTGAGATAGGACGAGGTGTTGCGCACATTCTCTGAGCTCTCACGCAGGTTCTCCAGCGCTGGCGCCACGCTCTCCTTCACCGCACTGCTGACGTTGGAGACGGCCGATCGCAGCGCCAGCAGGATGAAAACCAGCAGTAACGCAACGATGATGCCCAGGATGAACAAGATGGTGCCGGCGATGGTAAAAGCGACAATGCAGACATCTCTGAGGTCTTGCAGGTTATCGATGCCCATACACTCTACCTTCCCTCAAATTCCCCAAACCGGCCCTCAAATTCCTCAAACCGGCCTCTGCCTGGCGCGACCCTCATTATGGCAGGGCCGGCTCCACGGCGCGAACGCGATCCGTCCCCACGGCGACCGTCCGGCCGGCGATTATGCCCCCGCCCAAAACGCGCTGACCCTCGTAGAAGACGATGGCCTGCCCCGGCGTCAGTGCCCGCTGCGGCTCCTCGAAGCGCACGCGCAGGCCGGCGCCCTCGGCGAAAAGCGTCGCCGGCACCCGCCGGCTGCGGTAGCGCACCTTCGCCTCGACCATCAGGGGTAGCGGCGGCGGCTGGCCGGCCACAAAACGGACGTCCTCGGCGAGCGCCTCGCCGGCCAGCAGCTCCTCGCGCGGGCCGGCAACGACCGTGTTACTGGCGGCGTCGATCTCGATGACGAACAGCGGCTCCTGGCCGCCGCGCGCCGGCAGGCCACGCCGCTGCCCGACCGTGAAGTTGACGATGCCATCGTGATGGCCCAGGCGGTTGCCAGCGACATCGACGATGTCGCCGCGCCGCGCCTCCACGCGCTCCCGCACGAAGGCCCGGTAGTCGCCGCTGGGGATGAAGCAGATGTCCACAGAATCCGGCTTGTCGGCGTTGGGCAGACCCAGCTCGCGGGCTAGCTGCCGCACCTCCGTCTTATTCAACTCACCGATCGGCAGCAGCGTCCGCGAAAGCTCGCGCTGGCCCAGCGTGTAGAGCACGTAGGACTGGTCCTTCTCGGGATCTACGGCCTGCCAGAGGTCGAAGCCGTTTTTGCCGCGCCGCACGCGCGCGTAGTGGCCCGTCGCCAGGTAGTCGGCGCCCAGGGCCACGGCATGCTCCAGCAGCGGCCGGAACTTGACGCGGTCATTGCAGGCCAGGCAAGGGTTGGGAGTCCGGCCCCGGCTGTACTCCTCGACGAAGTAATCGACAACGCTTTCTGCAAAGTCGCGCTCGAAGTTGAGGACGTAGTGGCGGATGCCCAGGACGTCGCAGGCGGCACGGGCGTCGGCCGTGTCTTCGATGGAACAGCAGCGCTTATGGTAGCGAGAGGCCTCGGCGTCCTCCTGTGTCCACAGGCGCATGGTGATGCCGATAACGTTGTAGCCCTGGCGCTGTAGCAGCGCAGCCGCGACGGAGGAATCGACGCCGCCGGACATGGCGACGACGACGGTTTCCGGATTCATTCTGACCTCATGTTATACTGAATCAGCAAGTGTTTGGAAGATTAACCACCGGGCCGGCCGCACCGCACCTTGGCTGAACGCCTCGACGCTGCCGACCTCGCCCGCCGCATCGTCGATCTGCTTTCCGATAAGCAGGCCGACAACATCCTCCTGCTGGACATCCGCAAAGTCGCCACCTTCGCCGACTACTTCGTTATCGCCAGCGGCACCTCGGAGCGGCAGATCAACGCGCTCCTGGAGGCCATCCGCGAAGAGCTGAAGACGATGGATCTCAAGATGCGGCACCAGGAGGGTTCAGCGGAGTCCGGCTGGGTGCTGCTGGACCTGGGCGACGTTGTCCTGCACATCTTCGCGCCGGAAGAGCGCGAATACTACGATCTGGAGAGCCTCTGGCAAGCGGCTACCCCGGTCGTACGCATCCAGTAGCCCGCTAGCCCTGCCCCAGTGCCCAGCGATCTATATCCCGCTCGTAGGAGAGGATATCGCCCTCACCGAAGAAGATCGCGATCTCCCGCTGAGCGTTCGCCTGGGAGTCCGAGCCGTGGATGAGGTTGTGGCCGATGTCCAGCGCTAGGTCGCCACGGATGGTGCCCGGCGCTGCCTTCTTGGGGTCGGTGGCGCCCATGGTCTGCCGCACCACCTCGACAGCGTTCGGCCCCTCAAAGACGGCCGCGATGATGGGACAGGCGGTTATGAAGTCAACAAGCTCCTGGAAGAACGGCTTGCCCTCATGCTCGCCATAGTGACGCTTAGCCAGCGCTTCGTCCATCAGCAGCAGCCGCAGCGCGACGATGCGCAGGCCGCGGCGCTCCAGCCGGCCGATGATCTCTCCGGCCAGGCCGCGCTGCATGGCGTCGGGCTTTACCAGTACCAGGGTGCGTTCCATCGAGAGCTATTGTCCCTGTTGCGGCGGCTCTAGGTCTAGCCGCTTTTCGTATCTGCGACGGCTTCGCGCAGGTAGATGGGCCGCAGCAGTCCGGGCGCCCTGGCACCCTCGCGCAGCAGGCGCCGGTAGCCGGCCCGCGCCAGGAGAGCGGCGCGGCCGCTGGCCGGGGGCGCCGCGATGCGTGCCTGCGGCAACTTCTCTCGGATCATCTCCGCCAGGTCCGGCTTGACCTCGCCGCAGAAGAGGGCGTTGGCCGGCGCCTCCGCCAGCATCGTCTCCGGCAAGCTGAGGCCAGGTGCCCGCAGCTCACGCACGCCGCCATCGACGGCCTCATAGACGGCCCAGGCCAGCTCACCGCGGCCCGCCGTGTGCACCGGCAGGATCGGGCGGTCGCTGGCGGCATAGGCCAGCGCGTCCAACTCCAGGCGGCCGACTCCAGCCGCCGGCAGCTTCAGCGCGAAGGCCAGCCCCTGCGCCACGCTGATGCCGACACGCAGGCCGGTATACATACCCGGCCCCAGGCTCACGAAGACGGCCGTGAGGTCTCGCTTGCTGGCGCCCATCTGGGCCAGCAGGCGCTCCAGCGTGGGCAGCAGCTCCGCTGTCTGGTTGCGACGGCAGAGCCAGCTTACCTCGGCGCGCAGCTCGCCTTCCTGCGAAAGCGCCAGCGAGGCCAGCTCGGAGGCAGTGTCGATCGAGAGCTCCATGCCGGGCTAGGCGGCCAGCGCCACCGCAAGCTCGCGGCCGCGCGGCCCCCGCGCCTCCAACGTTAGCTCGCGGCTGCTCTCGTCGACAATGCTGAAACGCACAACCAGCGCGTCGCCCGAGAAGAGGTCCCAGGCCCGCTCCGGCCACTCGACCACCAGCGCGCCGTCGCTGCAGTAGTCGTCCAGCCCCAGCTCCTCCACCTGCTCGACACTCTCCAGCCGGTAGAGGTCAGCGTGGTAGAGCTTGATGCGGCCGGTGTACTCGCCCAGCAGGACGAACGACTTGCTGCTGACGGCGTGAGCGACCCCCAGCCCGCGCGCCAGCCCCTCGACGAAGACGGTCTTGCCGGCGCCCAGCTCACCGGAGAGCAGTATCACGTCCTCGGGTCGCAGCACGGCGCCCAGGCGTTCGCCGAGGCGGCGCGTCTCCTCCGGGCCGCCGGAGACCAGTGCCCCGGCGCGATTCGTCGTCATTGCAGGTGCTCCCAGCCCGCAGTCGCAAGCGATACTTCGGCGCCTTCGGCGTTGAGCAGGCGCACCTGGGGCGGCCCAGCGACCGTCCGCCCGATCACGGTCAGCGGCACGTCGATGGCGTCGCGCAGGCGGTCCAGCAAGCCCTCGTCGGCGACCAGCAGCAGCTGGTAGTCCTCGCCGCCGCTTGCCGCCAGCGCCAATGCCTCCTCCGGAAATGCCTGCCGCAACGGCTCGCTGATTGGTATCGCGTCCGCCTGCAGGACGGCGCCCACACCGCTGCGCTCGCAGATATGGCCCAGGTCCTGTACCAGTCCGTCGGAGATGTCCATGCCGCAGCGCACGCCCAGATGCACCGCTGCCTGGCCAGCCGCCAACGGCGGCTGCGGCCGCAGGTGTGCGCGCACCAGTGGGCTTTCCGGCGGGCGCGCGCCGCAGAGGATGCGGAGGCCAGCTGCTGAATCGCCCATTGTGCCGGTGACCGCGATGCTCTGGCCGGGCCGCGCGGCATCCCGCCGCAAGAGCAGCGGCTCGCCGCGCCCATCCAGCTGGGCGCGGCCCAGCAGGGCGATGGTTATCGTCAGCTGCGCCGCGGCCACCACGTCGCCGCCGAGGACGGTCACGCCGTAGGCCGCCGCACAGTCGCGCAGGCCCTCGTAAAGCTGGTCCAGCGCCTCCACCGGCTGACGCGAGGGCACCGCCAGCGTAACCAGCGCTGTCTCCGGCACGCCGCCCATGGCTGCGATGTCGCTGACGTTGCTGGCCAGCGCTTTCCAGCCCAGATCGCGCCAGGCATCCCATTCCGGCTGGAAGTGCACGCCGGCCACCATCGTGTCGGTCGTGGCCAGGCACACCGTGCCGCCGGAGCGCCAGGCTGCGGCGTCGTCGCCCGCACCGAGAACGACCTCGCCGCTCGCCGGCGCGCCGAGGATTGCGGTCAGGCGGTCGATGAGCGCGAATTCACCCAGCTCAGATACGTCCATCGCGGGTCGATTATCTCACACGGCCGCTTCTGCGGGCCGTTCCGGCTAGCTAGCCATCATAGTGGGCGCCGTCGGCGTGCTGAACGTGGTCCTCCGGCTCGACGTGGACGATCGCGTCACGCACCTGAGGGATTTCCTCGCGCAGGCGGGTCGAGACCTGGTGCGCGCGCTGGTGCGCTTCGGCAAAGGTGGAGGCCGTCGGCACGTGCACGACCACGTCCAGGAACACCCACTTGCCGGACTGCCGCATCCGCAGCGAGTGGTAGCCGTCAGGGCCGGCTTCCTCCGCCAGGATCTGGCGCACTTGCTCCTCCAGCGGGCCGCCGGGCGCGCGGTCCAGCAGCACGCCTGTGCTGCGCAGGCCCAGCTTGGCGGCGATGTAGAGCATGATCGCCGCCACCGTCAACGCCCCGATCGGGTCCACCCAGTCGGCGCCGAAGCGGGCGGCCGTCAGGCCGCCCAGCGCGGCCAGCTTGGCCCAGAGGTCGGTTGTGAAATGATAAGCGTCCGCCTCCAGGGCGTAGGAGTGGTGCTCCTCCGCCACGGAGCCGATGTAGCGCGCTGCCCCGAGGTCCACGAAGACCGTCACCCCGAGCACAGCCACGGCAGCCATCGAGACGTGCAGGTCGTAGCCGTTCGCCAGGTTGAACGCGACCTCACCAACCACGACCAGCGCGATGATGCCGATCATCAGCACCTGGATGAGCGACGAGACGTTTTCGAACTTCTCGTGGCCGTAGGGGTGCAGCCGGCTGGGCGGCCGAGCGGCCATGCGGACGCCCCAGACAGCGAAGACGGACGCCGCCAGGTCGAAGAGAGAGTGGGCGGCATCGGCGAAGACGGAAAGCGAGCCCGTAAACAGGAATATCGCGCCTTCCGTAAGGATCAGCGCCAGGTTTATCGCGACGGAAAGCAACGCGGCTGAGGTCTTTTTGCCGGACCCGGCTTCTTCTGCGTGCGGGTGGCCCTGCGCTTGCGCTGTCATCTCTTATTTCGCTTTGCGTTCAGTGTACCCAGTACAAACCTATCTATATAATACGTTGCTGATGTCAGCAGTTAACATCGTCATAGCATTGGGCCTGGCCGATGAGCTTATAAAACGCGCTGGTTCAATCGATTCCCGTGTTAAGGTGACGCGACTTACACCGCCGCAGCTACGCGTCTACCGGGAGGGCCGCAAGGTCTGGTACGAGCCCTACGAGGTCAAGGAGCCGGAGAGAGAGACCCCCGAAGAAGCCGAAGTCAACTACCGCCGCATCATGTCAGATTGCACGGTGCTCTTCAGCACACCGATCGTCCCCACGCAGCTCGAGGCCCTATCGCCGAACCTGCGCTGGATCCAGTCGACCGCCGCCGGCGCCGACCGCTTGCAGGACCACCCGATCGCCCGCAACGGCAAGGTCGTCATCACGACTGCCAGCGGCGTCCACGCCATCCCCATCAGCGAGTACGTCCTGGGCGCCATCCTGACGTTCTGCAAGGGCTTTCCGGCCGCGCTGCGCACGCAGACCAACCGCGCCTGGAAAGATTACCTCAGCCGCGAGCTCTGCGGCCAGACGCTCGGCGTCCTCGGCCTCGGCTCCATCGGCAACGCCATTGTGGAACGCGCCCGGCCTTTCGGTCTGCGCATCCTGGCGATGCGGCGCTCCGTTGAGCAACGCAGCAGCGGCGCCGCCGCGGGCCGGCCGGAGATCGCCGAAGTGCTGCCGCCGTCCGACCTGGAGTACCTGCTACGCCAGAGCGACTACGTGGCCATCTCCATGCCGCTGACCGACGAAACTCATCACCTTCTGGGCGAGCGCCAGCTGGCGATGATGAAGCCGAACGCCGTCCTGATCAACATCTCGCGCGGGCCCATCGTCGACGAGCAGGCGCTCATCAGGGCGCTGCGAGAGAAGACGATTGCCGGCGCCGCGCTGGACGTCTTCGACAAAGAGCCGTTGCCAGCCGAGAGCGAGTTCTGGGACCTGCCCAACGTCATCCTGACGCCGCACGCCTCTGGCAGCTCGCCGCTTTATATGTCGCGCGCCATCGACCTCCTCTGCGACAACGTCACGCGGCTTCTCAAGGGCGAGCCCCTGCGCAACGTCATGGACCCGCACCGCGGCTACTAGCGCTGAGACTACTCTGCCGCCGGCTTGCGGGCCGCGGCCAGCAGCATCAGGAACTCGTAGACCAGGTTGGCGGCCAGCAGCGCGGTGACCTCGGCGGCGTCGTACTGCGGAGCGACCTCCACCACATCGAAGCCCACCAGGTTCAGGCCGCGCAGCCCGCGCACCAGCGCTACGATCTCACGGCTGCTGAAGCCCGCCACCTCCGGCGTCCCCGTCCCCGGCGCGAACGCCGGATCGACGGAGTCGATGTCCAGCGAGACGTAGATCGGTCGCCAGGCGACCTGCTGGATCGACTGCAGCACGTTCTCAATTCCGCGAGACGCCGCGTCATCCATGGTGATGACGGTGAAGCCGGCAGCTCGCGCGTCCGCGACGATGCCCGCCGAAAGCGAGCCGCGAATGCCGATCTGCAGCGATGCCGTCGGGTCGATCAGGTGCTCCTCGACGGCTTTGCGGAAGACGACGCCGTGGTGCAGCGGCTGCTGCTCCGTGCCGGGCCAGAAGTCCGGATGGGCATCGAAGTGCACCAGCGAGAGCATGCCCACTTCGCTGGCGAAGGCGCGGAGGACCGGCAGCGTCAGCGAGTGGTCGCCGCCCAGCACGATGGGTAGGACGCCGCCCTGCAGAACCTGGCGCAGCTCGGCCTGCACCCGGTCCAGCGAGCGCTCTAGGTAGCCCGGATAGACCTCCAGGTCGCCGTAATCGACCACGCGCAGGCTGACGAACGGCTCCTCCAGGGTCGCAGCGGTGAGGCCGTGTGGCCGCAGCTGGCCGGAGGCGTCGCGGATGGCGCGAGGGCCGAAGCGGGCGCCGCTGCGATACATCGTCGCCATGTCTATCGGCACGCCGATAATGACGACGTCGGCCCTGGTTAGATCACGGGTGGTCGGGACGCGCGCGAAGGAGAACGCTCCGCCGTAGCGCGGACCCTGTTGCCAATCGTGCGGCCAGAGCCGATCGTCCACTCAGGCCGGAGAGCGGTCGCTCCGCTCACTCCTCGTCTGCGGCGTCGGCGTCTTCGTGGGTGGCTTCAGGTGTGATCTCGAAGATCGAGACCTCTTCGGTGTCGGGCGCGTCGTCTGGCTCCCAGTCCTCGCCGTCTTCGTAGAACTCTTCGCCCGCGCCATCGTGGCGCACCAGCCGCTCCTTGACGTAGGGCCGGAAGGAGTCGCCGGTCGTGGTCGCCGGGAAGGAGAGCTTGCCGGACTGGCTGGGGTCCTGGTAGGTCTCGCGGATGAAGATCTTGACCTCGCGCTCACTGATGTTGGTGATCGCCGCGACATACTGGTTGCCGCTGTCCATCAGCTTGAGCAGCCGTTGCGCCAGCTTCGGCTCCACCTTGCCGATAAGCTCGCCCTGGGCCGTATCGACGAAGAGGCTGGCGCCCTCTGGCCGCAGGTAGACGCGATCGCCGGTGGTCAGGCGCGCGACCGCCTGCGGATTCCACTCGACAAGACTGGTCACGCCGGTCTTGCCCATCTCCTCGATGAACATGTCCGGCGCCAGCTTCTGCTGCGCGCCTTCTCGCGGCGCCTCGACCTTCTCCAGCGTTGCCAGGCGGTTGAGGTTCTTACGCGCGATCGAGTTGTGGGCGTCCAGCTCCAGGCAGCGCGAGTAGGCCTCGCGCGCCTCGGCGTACTCGCCCAGCTCCGTCAGGGCCTTGCCCAGGCGGTTGTAGGCGTCCGCATCCTGGGGGAACGCATCGACCATGGCTCGGTTCACCTTGACGGCGTCTTCCCAACGGCCCTGAATCGCCAGCTGGATCGCTAGATCCGAGTGCTGGCGCCTGAGCCTTGCTCTATCTTCAGCTTGATAAACCATCGCTGGTTGTTAGTGCCTCCTGCCGGTAATACGTTCCCTGATTTTCTGCTGTATGCGGTTTCCTAACTATCAAGATTAAGAACACATCCGCATAAGAATAGTTACAAAGAATCTTTTTCTGCCTTTCTGCGGCTCTTATCCCCTCAACTCCTGATTTTTCACCTCTTAATCAGAACGCCACACGTCAGCGGAGCGTTCCGCTTATTGGACGCCAATACTAAGGGAAATGGAAAAGATAGTGAAGCCCGGAACGGCCCGTTGGGAAAAGTCAGAGGGGCGATGTGTAAAAGTTCTGCGAATGGTCGGGGTGGGCGGATTCGAACCGCCGGCCTCACGGTCCCGAACCGTGCGCTCTATCCTAGCTGAGCTACACCCCGGCGACGAGAATCGTATCAGACGCCTCGGAGTAGTGTCGAGGCGAGCCCGGTTGATGGCGGCCCCGAGCGAGCGGCTCTGGTCTACTGGCGGGTGTACGGGCAGGGCGGATAGCTAATGTTTGGGCCAGAAGATAAGCTCTCCACAATGTAGTCAGCGATGATCTCCGTCGGTATGTAGCCGCAGGCGTCAAAGACCGCTGTGCGGCGCGGTTGAAGGCGTCTCCCCGCGCGGCCTACACTAGACGCGGCTCCATGCGTGACCAGTCGTGAACCAGGGCGACCTTTCGAACGCAGCCGCCGATAAGGCCGGCAGCGACAGCTTCCTCGTCCACATCAACCTGATGCTGGTCTCGCAGGTTGCCAGCTACGGCTTCGCGTTTCTCCTACGCGTGGTGCTGGCACGCGGCCTGGGCGATGCCGG
>DASRHH010000132.1:0-3156 GCA_035650635.1 Dehalococcoidia bacterium
ATCGCCAGGAACTTGCCCGTGGCCTGGCTGACAAACTCAGCCTGGGTCGTGTTCTGGCTCTGTCCCAGGTAGAAGAACTGCATGGTGACACTGCCGTAGCTTACGAAGTCCTGCTTCGGTGTCAGCAGGCCGACGATGAATCGGTTGTCGTGTCCAGCCAGCAGCTCGTAGCTGGCGACCTCTACCACCAGGTTCTGCCCGCCCAGGTTCTGCGGTGACTCGTTGCCGCCGCTGCTGCTGCAGGCGACCAGCGCCAGCAAGGCGATGCCTGCCGCCGCGGCTATCGATAGCTTGATGCCGCTACCAAACCCCATCATTCCTCTTCCTCCTTGCGGCCCTGAGTGCCGTAGCTCTAGCATGCCGCCAACTTCACCCCCAGCACCAGCGCGGCGGCTTCCATCGTCTGCCTCAGCTGGTCGACGTTGGCCGCTGTCTCGGCGGGAGCAGCCTGGGGCACCGGCGTCACGTCGCTGCCCGGGACGACCGTAGTCGCGAAGAGCACCGTCTCAACCCGGAACATCGTCTCCAGCAGCGTACCGGCAGCCGCCGTATCGCGGGGCTGGACTGCGGCTGCCAGGACGTGCAGAGGCAGGTGCGCGCGGTCCAGGAACGCTCGCGAGGCGCCTGGCAGATCGCCCTGCGCTGCCAGGTTCCGCGCCTGGCAGAGGCCTTCGTGCGCCGTTGTCAGCTGCTGCCTGGTCGGGCCGTCCGGTGTGACCTGCGAGCCGTTGGAGTCCTCCCGCACGACGAGCACCACCCCCAGGATAGCGGCGATCGCGATGCCAAGGGCGATCGCCAGCAGCCAGCGAGACCTGCGCAGGGCCAGCAGAGTGCTCAAGCCGTTGCACTCCCTCCCCTCATCTCATCGCAGCCGGCGCCCGACCACTGTCGCCAGGCCCGCGCCCCCAATAGCCCCGCCCACGATACCCAAGGCGAGGCCCCAGAGCGGCACGTTCTTGTTGCTACCGCCGCCACCGCTGTTTTGCGATGGCGTCGGCGTGGGATTAGGTGTCGCCAGGCGGGCCGTGCCGGTGCTAGTCGGCACAGACGGCGTTGACGGCGCGGTGACGCCGATATAGAAGTGGAACGCTCCTTGCGCCTCCTCGCCGTCCTCGTCGGAGAGGGTATGCCAGATCACAGTGTAGCGACCGGATGGCAGCGCCGGCGGCATGTCAGCGTACATATGGGTGCGATCGCGGTCGTCGAGCACCGCGTTGAGGTTCACCGTATCGCCGGTCTCGTTGACGACGATGAGCGTCGGCAGGCCGCCGGCGCGCCGGACGTCCTGTGCGAACCAGACGTTGACGCGGGCCGGGGAGCTGGCGAGCGAGGCGCCGTCGGCCGGGTCGGAGTGGTCGTAGCGGGCGTGCGCCGCGGCGGGACCGGCCGCCAGGACCAGTCCCGCCAGAAGCGCTACGAACGCGATTGCAGTGCCAACGCCGAGTGTCCGTGGGACGCTTCGGACGCTAATCATTGTCGGGCGCAGCTTTTTCTCCAGCGATGTAGGGCCAAGCGGCGTCCGAGAGCGCGTGATAGCCCTCGTGTGCTTTGCTTGCCGCCGCTTTGGATGCCGCAAGGTCGTCGTTCGCAAGCGCCTTCTGGAACTGCTCCAGCGCAGCGCGGAAATCGTCTGCCGCCTTCGCCTTGAGCTCAGTCGGCCAGGTCGTAGCGACCACAGCCTGCCGCACCTTGCGGATGGTCCCCAGGTACTGTGAATTGATCGAGGATGCTGTCTGCAAGTCGGTATCGATGCCGTGCAGTCCGGCGCGGTCCATGATGTCCAACGTGGCGAGCAACTGCGCCTTGATCGCGGCCAACTGCATGTCGCCTACCTGTTCCTCAACCTGGGTCAGGCGAATGCCGTTGGCGCTATCGTTGCCGCTGCTGCAGGCGCTCGCCGCCAGCGTCAGCGCGATCGCTGCCGCCGGCAGCAAGCCCAGCAGGCTGATTCTCTGAATCATACGTGCCTCCATCTCAAACTGGATCGGGCTCGCGCGCAGTCAGGGGCGCGCGGGCAAGACGATTCGATTTCAGACGGAGCGGGGAGGCGGCGTGAGAATGTCCGAGGGCGCTTCGGGCTTCAGTTGCCCGCCAGAAGATGCGATTGGGAGGGTATCGCTAAAGGGGGTAAGCGGAGCGGGTTCTTCGCCGGCCCACCAGGTGCCGGATAGGGAAGGCTGATCGCCGCAGCTGGAGGGGCCAAGGTGGCAGTGGTTGGCGTGCTGGGCGGCCTCAGCCGGGGTATGAATATGCTCAACCGGGGCTCCGGGCAGGGGCAGGTGGCCGATGTAGAGGACGTTGGGTAGGACCGCCAGCAGCAATGCTAGCAGCGCCAGACGCCCTAGCAGGCGCTGGCCGCGTGCGGTCTCCATGTACGCGGTCATCAAGCTGCTTCCTCCTGCCAGTCTAGCAGCCGGCCCGCGATATCGAAACTTGGGCTAAATATGCAGTCGCGCTTGCAAGCGGCCGACCAGCCCCGGAAGATCGGCCGCTGAGGGAGCAACGCCGAACACGACGAAGTCAGGCCGCAGAAGCAGGCCCTGGACATCGTGCTCCGAGAAGAAACGCTGGTAGGCGCCCTCCGCGTCGTATGTGAGGCCGGCGGCCTGGCGGTTGCTGATACCGGCGATTACCCCACCGATCCGCTGCAAGAATTCGAGCTGACCAGGACGGAGGTACTCAGCCGGATTGCAGTCCCAGGCGAGAAGCTGGAAGCCCCAGCCGGCCACGTCGTCAAACCGGCCTTCTTTGCCCTGATGGCGCACCATGCCTTGCGGCCCCAGGCCTCCCACCGGGCCGCCTCCGGCGTCAAGCAGCCCGGAGGTCAGTACCGGCTCTGCCGGCGCAGGCGGCGCTTGCCCGCTGAGATAGGCGCGGTCCCGGGCCGCTGCAGCATCCGGGTCGGCGATAAAGGCGAGGGCGCCGATCCTGTCGGAACCTTCGATGTGCACTCGCACATGGGGCTTGCGCTCGGACTCGTAGGTGTCGAGCAGGCCATCGCCGGCCTCGCTGCGCAGAACGAGATCGAGCTTCCACGCCAGGTTGATCGCGTCGCGGAGTCCGGAGCAGCCGCCCTGGCCGAGAAACGGTGTCATGGTATGCGCGGCATCGCCTGCCAGGAACACAGAACCCGCGCGCCAGCGTTCGGCGAGCCTG
>DASRHH010000133.1:0-4299 GCA_035650635.1 Dehalococcoidia bacterium
CCACCTGGACTTCTATAAGGAAAACATGTACTCCGCCATGGAGGTGGATGAGCAGGACTACTACGTCAAGCCGATGAACTGCCCGTTCCACATCCAGATCTACAAGAGTGGCGTCCGCAGCTATCGTCAGCTACCAATCCGCCTGGCGGAGCTAGGCACCGTCTACCGCTATGAGCGCTCCGGCGTGCTGCACGGGCTGCTGCGTGTCCGCGGCTTCACTCAGGACGACGCCCACATCTTCTGCCGGCCGGACCAGGTGCGCGCTGAGATCGACCGTTGTGTCGAGTTCATGCAGCTCTTCTTCCGCGCCTTCGGCTTCCAGGACTTCCATGTCTACCTCTCCACCCGCGATACCAACAGCAAATACGCGGGCTCGCTGGAGGAGTGGGAGATGGCGACCAACACCCTGCGCGAGGTCATCGAGTCGCGCGGGCTGCCCTATGAAATCGACGAGGGCGGCGCCGTCTTCTACGGCCCCAAGATCGACGTCAAGCTGCTCGACGTGTTGGGCCGCGAGTGGCAGTGCTCCACCATCCAGTTCGACTTCAACATGCCGGAGCGCTTCGACGTCTCTTACATCGGGGAAGACGGCCAGGAGCATCGACCCTATATGGTCCACCGCGCGCTGCTGGGGTCGATGGAGCGCTTCTTCGGAGTACTCATTGAGCACTACGCCGGCGCCTTCCCGCTCTGGCTCGCCCCGGTGCAGGCTACCGTCATCCCGATCGCCGACCGGCACATCGATTATGCGCGCGAGGCGGCCGCCCGCCTGACCGGGGCCGGCTTCCGTGTCGAAGTCGATGAGCGCTCCGAGCGCATGCAGGCCAAGATCCGCGACGCGCAGCTGCAAAAGGTGCCCTATATGCTGGTCGTCGGCGACAAGGAGGCCGCTGCCGGCGCCGCTGCCGTGCGCCAGCGCAGCGGCGAGGACCTGGGCGCCTTGCCGCTGGCCGATATAATTGAGCGCATGCAAACCGAGGCAGACTCCGCGTTGAAGGCCGGTTAGCGCCGGCGTGTTCCAGAAGATCCTCATCGCCAATCGCGGCGAGATCGCCTTCCGCATCATCCGCGCCTGCCGCGAACTGGGCGTAGCCACAGTCGCCGTTTACTCCGAGGTCGACCGCAACGCCCTGCATGTCCGCCACGCCGACGAGGCGTACGATATCGGCGGCGCCCCGGCCACGGAGAGCTACCTCAACATCCCGCGCATCATCGAGGCAGCCCAGAAGTCCGGCGCGCAGGCCATCCATCCCGGCTACGGCTTCCTGGCGGAGAACGCCGAGTTCGCCCAGGCCTGCATCGATGCTGGGCTGACCTTCATCGGCCCTTCGCCGCAGGCCATCCGGGCCTTCGGCGATAAGGTGAGCGCGCGCCGCCTAATGCGCCAGGCCGGGGTGCCGGTGGTGCCTGGCAGCGAGGAAGTCACGAGCAACGAAGGCGCCGCCTCGCTGGCCACGCGCATCGGCTACCCGATCCTCGTGAAGGCAGCGGCCGGCGGCGGCGGCAAGGGGATGCGCACGGTCTACCGGCCGGAGGAGCTGCCCACGGCCCTGGAGTCCGCGCGGCAAGAAGCGGCCTCCGCCTTCGGGCACGGGTCGCTCTACCTGGAGAAGTTTCTGGAGCCGGTACGCCACATCGAGGTGCAAATCATCGCCGACTACTTCGGCAACGTCGTCGCCATCGGCGAGCGTGAATGCTCCATCCAGCGGCGCCACCAAAAGCTCATCGAGGAAGCGCCCTCGCTGGCAATCACCGGCCGTATGCGCTCGCGGCTGGCCAAGCTATCGGTGGAGGCCGTCAAGACGCTCGGCTACACCAGCCTGGGCACGCTGGAGTTCCTGCTGGACGAAAGCGGCAACATCAACTTCCTGGAGATGAACACCCGCCTACAAGTGGAGCACCCGGTGACAGAGCTGATCACCGGCATGGATCTGGTGGCGGACCAGATACGCGTCGCCGCCGGGGAAGAGCTGCGCTATAAGCAGTCCGACGTCCATATCAACGGCTGGGCAATCGAGTGCCGCATCGCTGCTGAGGACCCCTTCAACAACTTCCTACCCTCGGTTGGCACCGTGCAGCTGATGAGCGTGCCTGGCGGACCCGGCGTGCGGCTGGATAGCGCCCTCTACGATGGCATGGAGGTCTCAATCTACTACGACCCGATGATCGCCAAGCTCTGCACCTGGGGCCGCGACCGCAACGAGGCCATCGTCCGCATGCGACGCGCCCTGCGCGAGTTCAAGATCGTCGGCGTCCATACCAACATCCCGTTCCACCTCCAGGTGTTGGAGAACCCCTACTTCCTGGCGGGGCGGCTGGACACAGCGTTCGTGGAGAAGCACTTCCGGCCCTCCAGCTCCAACGGCCTGCAGGAGGAACGGGTAGCGCTGCTGGGGGCCGCCGTGCTGGTCCACCTGCGGGGCAACCGGCCGGCCACAGGGCCCGCCGCAAACCAGCCGCAGGCGACGCGCTGGCGTAGCCAGGGCCGCGCCGCAGCCGTTGATGCTCGAGCGGCCCGGAGAGGCCCTTGGCGCAAAAGTACCTAGTCCGTCTGGGCGACGAGATCAAGGAACTGGAGCTGGAGGACACGCCGGCGGGCATCCGCGTTCTCATCGACGACGCCTGGCACGAGGTGCGGCTGGAGCGCATCGGCAGCTCGCCGCTGTTCACGCTGGTCGTCGACAACAAGCCCTACGAGCTGTTCGCCGAGGAGCGCTCCGGCGGCTACGACCTCGTCATTGGCTTCGACCGCTACCTGGTGGAGGTCGAAGCCGCTCGTGCCGGTGCCGCTGCCCGGCTAGGGCAACGCGCCGCCGCCGAGGCCGGAGGCGAAGTCGGCGTCGTCTCGCCCATGAGCGGCGTCGTCGTCGAAGTCTACGTCTCGGCCGGCGACTCGGTCGAGCAGGGAGACGTGCTGCTGATCATCGAGGCGATGAAGATGAACAACGAGCTGCGGGCGCAGCGCCAGGGCACCGTGCGAGAGGTCTACGTCAGCAAGGGCCAGCGAGTGGAGCCTGGGACAGCGCTCCTGGTGCTCGCGTAGTCCTTGCTGGGCGGAAGGGCCGCATGTTATATTTCCCGCACAACCGTCGAATGCGGCAGAGGCAGCAGAGAGGCTAGGCGTTATAAACCGGGCACTCCGTCTTAACGACCACATCCGGGCACGCGAGGTCCGGGTAATAGGACCGGAAAACGAAAACCTGGGCATTTTGCCGGTTGAAGACGCCCTCCGTGCGGCTCAGGATGCAGGCCTCGATCTTGTTGAAGTAGACCCGCATTCCTCTCCGCCCGTCTGCCGCATCCTGGACTACGGCAAGTGGCGCTATCAGCAGGCCAAGCGGGAACGCGACGCTCGCAAGCATCAGCACGCCGCCATGGTGCACGAGGTGCGCATGCGCCCGCGAATCGGCCAGAACGACATCGAGATGAAGGTGCGCACCGCTCGCCGCCTCCTGGAGGAGGGCGACAAGATGAAGGTCTCAGTCATGTTTCGCGGCCGCGAGATGAGTCACCCGGAGATCGGCCGGGAGCTGCTGGACCGCGTTTTCGGCATGCTCAATGAGGTTGCCGTGCTGGAGAAGCCGCCCAGCATGGAAGGGCGCTTCATGAGCATGATCCTGGCCCCTAGCACCAAGAAGCCCGCTCAGGCATAATAGGCCACGAGTTCCAATGTCCAAGCTCAAGTCGTACAAGCTTAAGTCTCATTCCGGCGCCAAGAAGCGGATATACGTCACCGGTACCGGCAAGCTGATGCGCCGCAAGAGCCACTTCAACCACTTCCGGCGTCGCAAGCGGCCGGGCGGCTTGAGGGAGCTTCACAATAAGATGCCGGTCGCGGACAGCATCACGCGCAACATCCAGCGGTTGCTGCCTAACCGTTAGAGGATCGAGCCATGTCGAGAGTCAAGGGCGGCACCACTCTGCGCCGCCGTCACAATAAAATCCTGGCCCAGACCAAGGGCCATCGCCTTAACCGCAGCCGACTCTTCCGTCAAGCTAACGAGTCGCTGCTGCATGCCCTCCGCTACGCCACGGAGCACCGGCGAGACCGCAAGGGTCAGTTCCGGCGTCTCTGGATCGTGCGCATCAACGCCGCGGCGCGGCTGAACGGGATCTCCTACTCGAAGTTGATGAGCGGCCTCAACAAGGCCCACATCGAGATCGACCGCAAGGTTCTCGCCGACATCGCTGTGCGCGACGCCGCTGCCTTCACGCAGCTGGTGGAGCGGGCCAAAGCCGGCCTCGCCGCCTAGCAGGGCCTTAAGGCGTAGCCGGGCTGGGCTCGGCCTCCGTAAAGAC
>DASRHH010000134.1:0-4269 GCA_035650635.1 Dehalococcoidia bacterium
CGCCTGCAGAAGGCCTACCCCGACCTCTTCAGTGACCTGGAGCCGGCGCGGCTCTACGGTGGCCCCATCCCGACGAACTTCGTTGCACGCTCATACGCGGACGGGGTGCTGTTGGTTGGCGACGCGGCCGGTCAGGTCAAGCCGTTCTCAGGCGGCGGCATCTACACCAGCCTCGTCTCCGCCGGCCTTTGCGCGGAGACCGCCTCGGAGGCGCTGGCCGCGGGCGATCTCTCCGCCGGCTTCCTCTCGCGGTACGAGAGGCGCTGGCGTAAGACCATTGGCCGCGAGCTCAAGCGTAGCCTGGGCATCCGGCGCTTCGGCCTCGCGCTCAGCGACCGCGAGGTGGACCGCGTCGTCGGTGTGCTGAGCAGCCGTCGTCTCCAGGAGATCGCTTCTCGCCACGCCGATATCGATTACCCCTCGCGGGTACTCCTACGAATCGCCGCTGCCCTGCCGGCCCTCGGCCCGCTGGCGCTGATCTCGCTGCGGCGCCCGGTTGCGACGCTACGGCTGCTGCAGTCCGCGTTGTTCAGCTAGCGCGGCTTCACGGAAGCTCCCCGTTCCCTGCACGCCCCTTGGCTTGTCCGGGAGAGAAATTGACGATGTGCTAGGAATTGTTTGTATTTTTCGGCTCAGGGAAGGGTCAGCAGCTGGCCCGGCAGAATATAGTTTGGATCGGCGCCGATCAGCGAGCGGTTGGCCTGGTAGAGCGCTTGCCAGTCCGTGCCGAAACGCCCGGCGATGCCGCTGAGGGTATCGCCGGGCTGCACCGCGTAGGTGCGCGATGGCGATGGCGCCGTCACCACGCCCAGGCGCCGCTCGATAGCGTCGACACGGCTCTCCAGCGTGGAGACTCGGCCCGGAATGTCGCCGTCGGCCGGTGGTGCGGACGTCGGCGTCGGTAAAGACAACTGTGCAACTGCCTGCCACATGCTCTCGTCCATGTGCTCGTAGGACCAGAAGCTCATCCCCAGCGAGCCGCGGCTCCGGCACTGCTCCCAGGCGCCTGCGATCTCCCAGGCGGCCGGATAATGCACCGAGCCCTCGTTGTAGAGGCCGGCCACGGGGAAGAGGTAGGTAGCCGGCAGCCCAAGCGCCACATGGTCATCGAACGTCCAGGCCAGCGATTGCTCCTCCGGCCAACCGAAGGCGTTCCAGTAGACCTGCGGCGCCGCGCCCTTGCAGTACTGCGCGAAGATCGCGAAGGGGAAGCTGCGATGGTAGCGAGCGATGGCAAAGCTGCTGAAGAAGAGTGGGTAGTCTGGCCCCAGCCCCGTGCGCGCTGCGGAGCATAGCTCCTCGGCCGCTGCGGGCTGAGCCTCGAACTCGCTCTCGGCGTCCAGTACGAAGAACTCGGCCTCGCCGTAGCCGGCCGTCTCGATGATCCGTTGCGCTTCGCCGGCCGGGTTCTGGCCGTAGCAGTAGCCCCAGGCTCCGGTGCGGATGCCGTGGGCACGCAGCTGGCGCGCCAGCTCCCGCCAGGATAGGCCCTGGTCAAACCAGAAGGGGCCGTCGCTGGCCTTGATTATGACGCCGGCGCAGCCGGCGGCTTGTAGCCGCTCCGCCACGCGGGCGGCATCGCCACCGTCACAGCGGCGCCAGTTCCAGATCCAGATCCACTTGCCGGCCAGCTCGTTACTCATGGAACCAGACTGGCGCAAGGCGCCGGCAGCACCAAGGGGCGACCGACACCAAAAAGGGCAGGGGTGAAGTTTTCACCCCTGCCCTGCGATTGCGCGCGTGGTTACTTGAGCAGACCTTCGACGGCCGCCTTCACGGCGTCATAATCAGGCTCTAACAGCGGGACTTCAGGTAAATACTCGACGTAACGGATTACGTTCTCCTGGTCGATTACAAAAACCGCCCGGCTGAGGAGGCCTACGCCCTTGATCAGAACACCGAACGCCTCACCGACTTCCTTCTCTCGGAAGTCTGATATACAGACTACGTTGTCGACGCCCTGGGCGCCGCACCAGCGCGCCTGCGCGAACGGCAGGTCCATGCTGGCCACGAGAATCTTAACGCCGTCAGGGAAGCCGGTTGCCATCTGGCTGAACTTCTGGGTCTCCGTGGAGCAGACGGATGTGTCAAGAGAGGGAACTGTCAAGAAGACCTTAACTTTGCCCGGGTAGTCTTTGAGGCTGACCGGCGCCAAGCCGGGGCCGGCGGCCGTGAAGTCCGGCGCCTTCTGTCCGACCTTCACCTCGTCGCCGATTAGAGTTGCTGGCTTATCACCGAACTTAATAGCGTTCTCTCGTTCTGTGGGCATGTATCCTCCTTTTCAGCTATCGGTGCTTATTATATTCGGCGGCGCCTCTGGCGCGGAAGCGCAGCTATTTGATGGCGATGGCGTTCGCCGGCGAGCCAACGCCGCCGGCCAGGTTCCAGGGCGCCGAGGTCAGCATGAACTCGCAGACGCCGTCGGCGGCACAGTCCGCTGCCAGGGCATCGAGCTGCCAGAGCTCGCCGATCATCATGCCCAGGTGAGCCAGCAGTTTCGGATGCAGGAAGCCGGTCCCCGGCCCGGGCGGCCAGGCCTCCAGCGCCGGATTGTCCGACGCTACAGCCGCGATGCGGTGGTCCCAGAGGAACTCCGTCATCGCCTCGGCGGGGCCGAGGCCGGGCGCCTTCAGATTGGCCGCCGTCGCTTTACCGCTGACAGAGGTCTTGTACTCTGCTGTCGCGTCCTGCTGCCACCAGTGCAGCCAGCCGGTGTGGATCAGCAGCACGTCGCCGGGCTCGATGGCAACGGCCTCGCGTTCGGCGCACTCGGCGAGGAGCTCCGGCGTGATGACGAAGCTTGTCGTCTGATCGAACGGTTGGCCTTCGCCCGAGAGGTGTCGCTCGACGTCGAGGAGCACAGCCCGCGCGACGATGCCCCTGCGCGCCGCTTGCTCGATGCCCAGCTTGCCGCCCTCGCCGCTGATGATCGTCTCGTCAGGCGCTCCGTTATAGAACCCGTCCTGGGGGTGCCGGATATGGCGCAGGCCGTCCCACTGCGACGAGGTCTGTGGCCAGAGGTTGTTGACGTAATCATCTCGTACGATGGGCGCCCGCGCGGTCAGAAGGTGGTGCTCCGGCAGCCCGCGGCCGTACAGCGGCGGGTCCGGTTGCTCCAGCGGCAGGTTCAGCGAGAATACGAGGCCCTTGCGCACCAGCGACGCCGCCTTGGCGACCTGCGCCGGCGAGATGTGGTTGAGGCAGCCCAGCTGGTCATCGGCACCAAAGACGCCCCAGTTGGAGCCCGCCGGGCGGCCGGTTTGCAGTAGTTCCTGGTAGGTCGGCAGGCGTGTGGACTCGTCGTTAATCATGGGGCCCTCGTTTCGGTTTGGTAAATAGACGTAGGATTCGCCATAAATTGTAACCTCCTGTGGCTCTTACGCGTCTTTTAGGGTAAGCGCAGGCCCTATCTGGGTTAAGAGCGCCAGAGGAGCACTTTGTCGTGAGCGGTTTTGATACGTCTGCCCCTGCCCTGCCAGCAATGGGGCGAGTACGGCCGGAGCTGGAGCAGATTCAGCACGACCACCGAAGCCTCATGGTGGAGGAGGCTCGCGTCAATCAGCTTGCCTGGACACTGGGCCTGATCACGGCCGGGCTGGCCGTTGCGGCGATGTTTGCCATCCTCATCATGCTTACAAGGCAATCCCACAATTACGCGCTGGCGGTCGCTCTGGTGCTGACACCCGTGCTTTTTGGCATCCCTTCCATGGTGTTGGTGCGCACTCGCCAGATGTCCCTCTACCGCAAGTATCACTCCCGGATGCTCCTGGCGACGATGCAGCTGCAGGAAGTCGCCGTTACCGACGAGCTGACCGGGCTCTACAACCGGCGCCACTTCTACAACAGCCTCCATGACTTTGTGCAGCAAGCGAGCCAGGACAAGCGCCAGGCCTCGATCATCCTCTTGGACCTCGATGGCCTCAAGATCGTTAACGACAACCATGGCCACATGATCGGCGATGCGGTAATCGCCAGGTTTGCTGAGATCATCCAGGAGCTGACCCGTGAGACCGACATCGCGGCTCGCCTCGGCGGCGATGAGTTTGCGGTCATCATGCCGGATACCGACAAACGAGGCGCCTTTGCCCTGGCCCGCCGTCTCTGGTTAGAGCTTGAAGAGAAGCCCCTCTACGAAAAGGACGATATCTCGTTGAAAATGAACGTATCCGTCGGCGTCTCCGGCTATCCTTGGGGCGGCGAAACGCCCGACGAGCTGCTGCAGTGGGCCGACACCGACCTCTACGCCAACAAGGTCTCGCGCAAGGTACG
>DASRHH010000135.1:0-11684 GCA_035650635.1 Dehalococcoidia bacterium
CAGCCAACCAGCATCCACCAGCCCCATCCGTCGTGCATCGCCTACCCCTTAGCGGTTAGAGAGCTCGTAGAGCTCCATCAGCTCGTCGACGACCTGCTGGTCGCGACCCTCACGAATGCCCTCAACGACACAGTGATGCAGGTGGCCGTTCAGCATTATCGCCTCGAGTTTCTCGATGGCGCGACGCACGGCGTAGGTCTGCTTGAGGATCTCCGGACAGTACTTGTCCTCCTCGATCATGTTGCGGATGCCCTTGAGGTGACCCTCAACGTAGTTGAGCCGCTTCAGCACGTCTGCACGGACGGCAGTCTCCATCGCGTCCCCCGCTTCTCCAATCCTACCCCCTGGGGAGGGGTCTCGATCTCAAGTTTAGACTGTGTCAGTTAGCCTGTCAACGGTGGTCTAACGGGAGAGGTTGCGCAATCGCGCGATCAGGGAGCGGCGGGCCACGGCCACCGGGACCTGCATGACCTGCGCCGCCTCGTGCAACGGAAGCGTCGCGTCGAAGACGAGGGCGAGGAGTAAAGCGTCTTTATCGCCGGGTCGAGCCTCGCTGAGCAGCCGCGCGGTCTCGCGCAGCACAGCCACCTTGACCTGCGCGGGCTTACCATCAGCCTCGCCGGGCAGAACGGCCGCAAAGGCATCGACTACAAGGTCAGTAGCCCGGCGGCGGTTGCGCAGATAACTCCAGGCGAAGGCGTAAACCTGTGGAAAGCACTCATCGAAGAGCGCTCGGTAGCGGTCGCTGTCACGCTGGGTGGTACGGGTCGAACGGGCCGGCAAGCGCGTCGCAGTTATCGCGATACTCATAGGCTGACCTTAGCAGACGAATGGGTAAATGAAACAAACCGGGGGTTCAGCGCCGGTTAAGGAGCGGTTCAGTTATCGTAAAGTTGAGGCTAGTCGCTCAGCGCCGGCTCCAGCAGAGCGACCAACGGATCGTTCTCGCGGATAGTACTGCGCCGCTCCAGGAGATAGCCGAAACCCCTGACTGAGAGGATGTAGGACTCGGCGTCGTGCAGCTTGCGCCGGATATTGGCGATGTGCACCTTGATGACGTTCTGCGCGTCCTTCTCGTCGGTGACGTGGCCGCTGGCCGCCCGCAGCAGGGTGACTGCATCAACGACCCGCCCGGCACGCTGGGCCAGGCAGGTCAGAATGCGGAACTCGGTCGGCGTGGCCGGCACGACGCGACCCCGGAAGCTCACCTGGTACTTGTCCATATCGATGCGCAGCTCGCGCACGCGCAGGACGCCGTTTCGCTTCTCGCGGCGGGACTGCCGGCGCATCAGCGCACGCAGCCGCGAGGCGATGATCTCGTGCGAGGCGCCCAGATGGGCGGCATCATCGGCGCCGGCCTCCAACGCCGAAATAATGTCCGGTTCGTGGCTAACGATGGCAAAGATGCCGACCTCCTGGAATGGCCGCAGTCCGCGCAGCTGGCGGACGACGGACACCGGATTCGACATCGCCACGACGATCAATGAGGGCGTGTCCTCGTAGGAGTAGTCGAACGCTTCGTTGACATCCTCGCAGGTGCGAGCCTCCAGGCCCACCTTGCCAAGAACGGCAGCGATATCGGGCGGCCAGAAACCCTCTTCCGCCAGCAGGAACGCGGAACCGCTAGTTGTGGCGGCCTGGCGGGTTTTCCCCTTCGCAGGTTGAACGTAAACCATTAGTAATGGGTAGACAGCGAGAATCGATAATTGTTACAGCATTCTAGGACCGCGCAAAAGCTTCAGTGAGGACGCTAGTTTCGCGGAGTTTGTAGATACGCAAAGCGCCCTCCTGGAAGGCCAGGTCCATGAACTGGCCGAACTTGTAAAGGGCCTGCTCCCGGGCGGCGCGCTGGCCCGCCGGCGCCTGGTCTATATAAAGGGTGCGCTCAAGCCGCCCGATGTAGACATACTGCACGTTGTACTTGCGCAGCAGGCGTTGCGCTTCCTCGTTGTCGCTGGTCGTGTATATCTCCACGATGTCCTCCGGGCGGCCCTTCACCAGATCGTAGCTGCCGCGCCACTGGAACTCGTGCGTGGCCCAGCCGAGCACCGTCGGCAGACCGGTGCGCGATGAGACGCGACCGTAATCACTGTAAGGGGTGCCCTGCGCCTCCAGGATCGTCGGCGAGCCTGAGACGGCCGTGTTGAGCCAGCGCAGCGCGTCGTACTCGGCAGTGTCGGTGCGCTGTACGAAGGAAAGCCCATCCAGGCTGCGATAGGGGTTATCGAAGGCATTGGTGCGGTTGAAGACTACCAGGACGGTATAGACGAGCGCCCCGCCGAGCAGGCAGAGGCTGACGCCGCTCCAGCCGATCGCCAGCGCCGAAGGGGCCGTGAGCCGGATACGCGGCCGCCACTCGCGGGTCAGGTAATACAAGCCGAACCCGCCTGCTACCACCAGCAGCAGCCAGGCCTGATACCAGAAGCGGAAGACCGTGTTCAGCCGCATGCCCAACCGGTCCTCAACCGAGAAGAACTCCGCGCCCAGGACCAGCACAAAGGCCAGCGCCGAGGCCGCCAGGGCCAGCAATACCGTCTGGCGGCGCTCCTCCAGCGGTCGAGCGAGCTCACGTAGCAATGCCAGCAGAGAGAGCGCGACGAATGCCAGCAGCATGGCGACGGTGATCCAGTTGAAGGCGTCCCAGCGCAGATCGATCTCGCCCAGCAGGCCGTTGGGAGAGGTGCCGGCCGCGCCCAGCCCATCGCGGCCCAACACGCAGACGCCCCAGACCAGGAGGACCGCCAGGCCCGGCGCCAGAGCGGCGTAGGCCAGCCGGCGCGATAGGCTTCCCGCACGCCAGAGGTAGTTGACGAGGAACGAGAGCGGCAACCAGATGACGGGCAGCCAGAAGATCAGGTAGTGCACTGGCCGTGTCACCGCCGTTCCCAGCGGCGGCACCCCGTTCGCCTGCGCGACTATGGCCTCGTTGGGGCCGATCCCGGAGACGCCTCCCCCGGTTGTCAGGAACAGCGGCAGGTAGAGGACGATGGCCAGGAAGAGGACAGAGATGGCAAAGCTGGCCGCATCGAGGGCAAGCCGAAGCGGCTCGAGCCGCTGTTCTCGCAGCGCTGAACTGAGAGCCGCTGCTACCAACAGGAGGGCTGCCAGGATGGGTAAGGTCCAGAGGTCGATGAAGAACGTACCGCCCAGCAGCAGGCCAAGGAAGAGATACGAGCGCGGCCGGCGCATCCACCACGCCCAGTCGTAGCGCTCGTCGCGGTCCGAGAGCAAGTGCAACGTTGCGCCGAGGCCCACCAGCAGCGAGGGCATCGCCAGGACGTGCGGGTGCAGGTCGCCGAACTGGAAGCTGAAGAAGGGGAACTCCTGGATGTCGTAGAGCGAACTCATGCGGGTCGCCTTCCACCACCACCACCAGCGGGTCGGGAACCAGTCGGCACAGTCGGCAGGCATACTTGTGCAGTCGTAAGGGCGAGGCAGCTCGTTGATCCCCACCCAGCTGAAGAAGGTATGCGAGCCGATGCCGTAGCGCGCCAGCAGCTCGAAAACGCCCTCAAGGTTGCTGACGAAGAGCAGCAGGAAAACGGTCGCCAGGCCGAAGAACAGCGGCCGGGGCCGGAGGAATCGATGCGAGAGCGCCACGCCGAACTGCGGCAGCCGGCGGATCTCAGCGACACAGACCAGGTTGTAGACCAGGCCAAAGATCACGCTCGAAGCCAGCGCGGCTAGCGCGCAGAGCATCAGGAAGAATGTGGTATTGGTGCCCAGGGCGCTGAGCTTGGTCAGGATGCTCGCCTGCAGGTAGCCGAAGTAGTAGTAGCTAATGTTCTGCCCGGAGAGCCAGGGGTCGTGCGGCGGGAAGAATTCGGCGCGGTTGGCGGCATTGAGAAATGCCAGCTCAAACGGCTTCTCGCCCCAGATGATGTCCGGTGCGTAGCTACGCAGAAAGGCACCAGCCACGAAGACGAGCGCGAACAGACCTTCGACCGCCAGGATGTAGTGGCGGCCCCGGCGGAGGAAGCCGGCCAGCTCTTCGCGGCGGCTGCCGGCCAGCGCCAGCGATACGCCTGCCACTACAAGCAGCAGCAGGATGATGGCGCCTCGATTGTTGGGCAGAAGGCCCAGCGTAGCCGTCATCCAGAGCAGGTAGCCCACCAGCAAAAGGCCGATGACTTTGCTGAAGGCATAGCCCCGGTCAGGCAGGCGGCCAAAGAAGGCGAAGACAACGGGAAAGGCCGCGACTCCGATCGCTTCCAGGCAAAGCCAGAAGAGAAAGACTTCCTTCATCGGGCGAACGTTCCACCCAACATTACGCCCATCTTAGGGGCGCCGGTTGCTAGCCAACAGCGGACAAGCCGAGCAGTGCCCGGTAGCGTCCCAGGGCCATGAGCGGCCAGTAGTTGCGGTAGAGGTGGTAGTTCAGGTAGAAGTCGCGCGGGAAGCCGGTGCCGGTGAAGTAGGGCTCGTCCCACTCGCCGGTGTCCAATTGCGTCTCCAGCAAGAAGCCGATGCCGCGGTCGATGCTACGGCGTAGCGTTGCATCGGCGTTGTTGGCCGGATAGGCGGCCAGCAACGCTAGCAGCGCCCACGCCGTCTGCGAGGCAGTGCTGGGCCCCTGGCCGCGCAGCGAAGGGTCGGCGTACGAGTCACAGGTCTCGCCCCAACCGCCATCCGGGTTCTGGTGCTTGGAGAGCCAGCGTAGGGCCCGCTGCACCGGTTCGCCGGCCATATCCTCGCCCGCCAGCTGCAACGCCGGCAAGACGGCGCCGGTGCCATAGACGTAGTTGACGCCCCAACGCCCCCACCAGCAGCCGTCCGGCTCCTGAGTGCCATAGAGGTAGTCCAGGGCGCGTCGCATGGCCGGGTGGTCGTTGCGATAGCCCAGGTAGCCCAGCAGCTCGACGATGTGTGCCGTCACGTCCTCGGTCGGGTAGTCGATGACCTCGCCGAAGTCACAGAAGGGGATCTTGGTGATCAAGCGCTGGGTGTTGTCCTTGTCGAAGGCGCCCCAGCCACCGTTCTGCGATTGCATGCCCAGCAGCCAGCGCACACCCTTGTCGATCGCGCGCTCGCGCCGCACCTCGTCCGGCAGGCGCACCTGGTGCAGCGCGATCATCACTTCGGCGGCGTCGTCGGTATCGGGATAGAGATCGTTCTCGAACTCGAACGACCAGCCGCCCGGTTCGATGCTCTTCGCCTTGACCTGCCAGTCGCCGCCGGTCAGGACCTGCTCTTTGATCAGCCAGCGGCCGGCGGTCACCAGGGCCGGATGGTCCGGCGCCATGCCGGAGTTGAGCAACCCTATCATCGCCAGACAAGTATCCCAGACCGGCGAGAGACAGGCCTGCGGGCTGAATGTCTCCTCCTCCTCGATGGCGAAGCTCGTCTCAAGGCCCTCAAGCCCCTTCTGCATCACGGGGTGGTCCAGCTCGTAGCCCTGCACCTTGAGCGCCATCAGCGAGTAGACCCAGGGTGGCTGGATGCCGCCCCAGGAGCCGTCGGCCTCCTGGTGGTCGACGATCCACTTCTCCGCCGCGGCCAAGGCCCGCCGACGCAACGGAGCGATGGCGACGCGCTCGTAGCGCCGCAAGACGCCGTCCAGCAGGTGGAAGGCGTACTTCCAGGAGAGGCCACGCGGCGGCACGGCCATGCGGTAGTCGGTTTCGCTGCGCGGCTGCGCGTAGAGCTCATCGATGGCGGCCGACCCCGGGATCGGCACAACCGGCCGTTTGGTAAGCAGGATGAGCATCGCGACGACGGTGGCGCGCGCCCAGGAGCCGAACTCGTAGATCGTAATCGGGAACCAGCGCGGCGCGAACATCAGCTCCGGAGGCAGCACCGGGATGCCGCGCCAGTCCCACTGCCCGAAGAGCGAGAGCCAGATACGGGTGAAGATACGCGTCTTCGCTACGCCACCGCACGAGAGGATGAACTCTTGCGCCTTGATCATCATCGGGTCGTCCGGCGAGACGCCCGCCAGCTTCAGCGCGAAGTAGGACTCCACCGTCGCGTTAATGTCCGAAGGCCCATTGTAGTAGATCGGCCAGGTACCGTCCTGGCGTTGCCGGGCCCTGATGTAGTTGGCGAGCTTGCGCCAGCGTTCCGGGTCGGCACAGCCCAGGAAGTGGGTCAGCAGCAGGTACTCCGCTGCCATGGTGACGTTGCTCTCCAGCTCGCCCCACCAGAAGCCCTGCGGATCCTGCGTGCGCAAGAAGTACTCCTGGCTGCGCGCGATCGCCTCGTCCAGGGACACGGCGTCTCGACTGGCGGTTGGCTGTTCGACGCGATCCTGGGTCATTGGCAGCGGTCCCATTCATCGATAAAGGCACCCGCGAAGCGGCGCAGTGAGCTGCCGGCGACCTCGCTGGCGCGCGCCAGCGTCAGCAAGCCGGGCAGCTGCGTCGGGTGGCGCAGCAGATGCTTCAGCGCCCCCACCGGCTGCGACTCGCCTTCCTCTGTCACCAGGCCTTCGGTTTGTGGCAGGTCGTCGTCCAACCGGTCAAGCACGATGCGCACTGCCAGGAACGGGATGCCAGCCGTCTCCGCGATGCGCCCCACCCAGTAGCTCTCCATCTCCACCGTCTGCACGTCCCAAGCCTCGCGAACGGCCAGCTTGGCGTCGCGGTCCGTCAGCATCACAGGCACGGTGCCGTTGATTCCAGAATGCACCGTCATGCCGGCAGTAGCGCCGGCCCGCTGCGCCATTGCTACCAGCTCGCCGGACGTGGCCAAGACGGAGTCCTCGTCTTCCTGGCACAGACGCACTTCGCGGCAAACAAAGACGTCGCCGGTCTCCAGCGCGGGGTCGAGGCCCGCCGCGAAACCGATCGAGAGCAAGGCCTCCGGCCGCCGCGAGGCCAGCAGGGCCGCGGCCGCCTGCCCGGCCCGCTGTCCCAGCCCGGTGCGGACGACGACGAAATTTCGAAAACGGCTGAAAGCGACCGGGAATCCGTCAGCGGACCGGCGCTCCAGCGGACCGACATGCGGCAACAGGCTGCGCTCCTCCATCTCGAGCGCGACGAAGACCGCCAGCACCCGCTAGCTGCCCCGGAAGGAGCGCCAGGCCAGTTCCACGAACGCCTTCGGCTGAGCCATCGCCTCGCGCAGGGCAGAGCCCTCGTAACCGCAGTGCATCATGCAGGTGTTGCAGCGGGGGTCCTTGCCGAAGCCATAGGCGTCCCACTGGGTTGTGGTCATCAGCTCGTTGAAGTCGCTGGCGTGCTCATCGGCGATGAGGTAGCAGGGCTTGCGCCAGCCCATGATAGTGTAGGTGGGGGTCGACCACTGGCTGCATTCGTAGTCGCGCTTACCGGCCAGGAAGTCGCGATAGAGCGGATTGTTGTAGAAGCGAACGCCATCGCGGCAACCCTCGAAGATGCGCCGGAAGAAGTTGTTGGCCTCCTCGCGCTGCAGGAAGATGTCATGGTGGGCGACTTCCTTGTACTGGAAGCCCGGCGACACCATCATGCCCTCGACGCCCATGTCGTTCAGCATGTGGAACATCTCGTGGTACTCCTCTGGCTCGTTGCCGTTGAACAGCGTTGTGTTGGTGCAGACGCGGTAACCGCGTTGGCGCGCCTCCTGGATCATGCGCACTGCGACGTCATAGACGCCCTTGCGCTCGACCGCGATGTCGTGCGTGTCACGTAACCCGTCGAGGTGGACGACGAAGGAGAACTGCTTGGACGGCGGAATAACCTTGAACGCCTTCTTGTAGAGCAAGGCGTTGCTGCAGAGGTAGACGAAGCGCCCCTGCTTGATGATGCCTGCCACGATCTCGCCGATCTCCGGGTGCATCAGCGGCTCGCCGCCGGCGATGGAGACGACGGGTGCACCGCACTCTTCGACTGCCTGGAGGGCCTGCTCGACGCTCATGAACTGGCCCATGACGTGCTCGTACTCGCGGATACGGCCGCAGCCGGTACAGGTGAGGTTACAGTCTTCCAGCGGCTCCAGGATCATGGTCAGCGGGAAGCGCTCCGTGCCGCGCACCTTGTGCTTCAAAAGGTACCACGCCAGCTTCAGCGATAAGCTCATCGGTTGGCCAGCCATCTCAGGTTCCTCCCAGTCTCAGTAGGTGCGCTCCAGCACGAAATCAGCCACTTCCTGCAGCTCGCGATAGTCCTTGGCAGCCAACCCGACGCTCTCTAGCTGCGCCAGAGCCTCCGCCTTCTTGGCCGCCGCCAGCGAGCGGCAGTATTCCGGCGCGCCCAGCGCGTCCAAATCTTCGATGATCTCCTCGACATCACGGTCGCTCATTTCCGCCTGCCCGAAGATCGCGGCCACACGGTCCCGCTCCTCGCCCTTGGCGGAGAGCGCGTAGACCAGCGGCAGCGACTTCTTGCGCCGCCGGATATCGGCGCCGGAGGGCTTGCCGGTCTCGGCCTCGGCGCCCCAGACGCCAAGCATGTCGTCGCGGACCTGGAAGGCCAGGCCGAGCAGCCGGCCGCAGCGCCCGAACGCCTGGACGACGTGCATGTCCTCGGTCGCCACCAGCGCCCCGATGGTCAGCGCCCCATCTAGCAGGGCGCCGGTCTTGCGGCCCACCATCCCCAGGTAGTCGCCGAGGCTGACCTCCGGACGCCCCTCAAAGCTGAGGTCCAGACACTGACCCTCCACCATCTCCAGCGTCCGCTCATCCATAGTCCGCGCGACAGCCAGCGCTCGCTCCGGCGGTACGCCGCGCTCGGCGACGCCGTAGGCCGCCAGGTGGGCCAGCGCTAGCAGGGCGTCGCCGGCGTTGATGGCCTGGGCCGGGTCCCAGACCGCCCAGACAGTGGCCCGGTGACGCCGTTCGCGGTCCTGGTCCTGGATATCATCGTGCACAAGGGAGAAGTTGTGCACCAGCTCCAGGGCCGCGGCGGCCGGCAGGGCCTGCCGCCAGTCGGCGCCCAGGGTCTCGCAGGCCAGCAGGAGCAGCGTCGGCCGTAACGCCTTGCCGCTATCGCTTTCGACCGGGTGGCCATCCGGGTCTTCCCAGCCCATGTGATAGCGCATCATGCGATACAGCAACTCAGGTTCTCCGCCCTGCAGGACCTCCCGCAACGCGGCGTCCAGCTCCGGCCGGTAGCGGCCGAAAGCTGAGGGGAGGTTCACCCTATTCCCCCATCAGCTGGACGATAACCTCCCGCTCGCGAGCGTGGTCTAGCTCTACCAGGAAAATGCTCTGCCACTGTCCGCAGAGCAGCTCGCCATCGACGACCGGTATCGTCTCACTGGCGCCCAACAGCAGGTGCTGGCAGTGAGAATGGGCGTTCGGCACCTCGTAATTCAGCGGCGGCGAGTGGGCAAAGACGTTGTGCCGATATTCGCCGCCCGGAGGCGCGATCTTGGTCAGCATATCTTCCATGTCCTGGATGAGGTGCGGACAGTTCTCGTTAACGCGAACGGCCGCGGTGGTGTGGCGCGTAAAGACAAGCGCGCAGCCGTTGACCAGGTTCGCCTGGTTGATGGCGCCCCGGACTCTTTCGGTTATGTCGATGAACTGAGGGCCCCGCTCTGTCCGGATCTTGAAGGTGTGGGTCAGAAACTTCATGCCGTTCTCCCTCTATATGCTATTGTCTGACCCCCGGAGCGGCGCTAATGAAAAGGATAAGACCGAAAAAGCATCGATTGCGTGGCCCGGGGGGTTTAGTCTCGCAGTCCGCTGAAAACTGCGCTAACAGCTATTCGCTCACCCCCCCTCTCCTGAGATACGATCGTCCTGGCAGCCAGCTGACCGCTGCATACGGCGGACTCCATAGTGGCGGGCCAGCCGGTGTCTGTCCAGTCCCCCGCCAGGAAAAGATTCGCTATCGGTGTGCGCTGAGATGGGCGGAGCACCCCAACCCCGGGCCGCGGCGAAAACGTGGCTTGCGGCTGCTTCACGACCAGGCTGTTCAGCAGCCGCGCCGTCCGTGATGCCGGGAAAAAGGCCGAGATCTCGCGGGTAAACAAATCGATAAGCTCCTGCCCGGGCATATCGACGAAATCGTAAGCGCCGCTGAGCGAGATGTCCAGATATTGGCCGCCGTCTTTCACTCCCCAGAGTCGCGACTTGTTGAAGACCCACTGCATCGGCGAGTTGACGAACGCGGCGAAAGCCTCCTGCATGACCGGCCGGTCATACCAGAGGTGGATGTTGACGATCGGCGCGTATTGCAGCCGGGCCGCGCGGGTGAAGAACGGGTCGTCGCGCAGCTCCGGCGGCAGCAGATCCGACAGCGCCGACGGGGGCACAGCGAGGAGGTAAGCGTCGGCCTCCAGCAGTTCGCCGTCTGCCAGGACGCCCGTAACGTGGCCGTCCTGAAAGGCCAGCTCGCGAGCACCGCTACCTGTGGTCACGCGGCCGCCGCGCTCCTCGATATAGCGTAACGCAGCCTCACCGACGAGCCGGCTCAAACCCACCTTCGCGTAGCCGATGGCCGACCCCCTGCGGCTGCGCAGGAACCCCTGCTGCAGCACCATCAGGGCCAGGTCCGTGCTCACGTTCTCGACGTCGTCGTTGAGGGTCGGCAGGATGATCAGGTTCCAGAAGTTGCGGATGGCGTTGGCGGTCTGGCGTTGCGAACGAAGCCACTCCGCAAACGGCACGCCGTCGAGATCCGACTGCTGAACGCGGTCGATGGCGTTGGCTCGCAGCAGCCCGTAGACCGCCAGCAGCTTCTCCGGCAGCGAGAGCGGCTTGTAGGCCAGGAAGGAAGGCAGCAGGTGCAGCGGCGCCGGCAGACCGGCCGCGTGCAGCCTGCTGGCGCCGGTCAGCTTGTCGATGACCAGCAGGTCGAGGCGCGGCTGCAGATAGGTCTGGCCGTAGGCGCCGATGCTCTTCAGGAAGCCGATGTACTCAGTGCAGCAGCCCAGGAAAACGTGCTGACCGTTATCGACCTCCAACTCGTTGCGGCCGTCTGTGTAGGAGTAGGCGCGGCCGCCCAAGAAGGGACGCTTCTCCAGCAGCAGGACGCGCCGGCCGGCGTCCGCTAGCCGGCAGGCGGCAGCCAGTCCAGCCAGCCCGCCGCCGACAACGATGATGTCTCGTCGTTCACTCACAGCGGCACCACGCTGCGCACCAGCTCCCGGCTGGCCAGCGCCAGCTTCTGCCGCGTGCTCAAACTCACTCTCTCCTGGAAGACGACCTCCGGCTGCCGTTCGATGTAGTCGAGCAGGCGGCTGTAGATGCCAGCCATGACCCCGACACAGGCTCGCGAACGCCGCGAGAGAAGCGGCAACAGCTGGCGGCCGCTCTCGTAGTAGCCGCGTGCCCGCTCCACCTCGAAGGCCATGAGCTGGCGGAAACCCTGGTTGACGACGCCGCGCATCAGCTGGTCCTCGCTGTAGCTGAAGCGGACGAGATCGTCCAGGGGGATGTAAACGCGGCCGCGATCGGCATCCTCCTGGATGTCGCGCAGGATGTTGGTCAGCTGCAGCGCCACCCCCAGGTCCAGTGCGTGCTTGCGGGCCTCTTTCCCACCGCGATAGCCGAACACCTCGATCGATATCAGCCCCACAACCGAGGCGACGTGATAGCAGTAACGGTGCAGCTCCTCGAAGGTAGGGTAGCGTTGCCTGGTCAGGTCCATCTGCACGCCATCGATCAGCTGGTAGAAGTACTCCGAGGGGATGTTGAAGGCGTGGATGGCGTGGTTGAGTGCGGTGAACACCTCGTCGTCGCACTGGCCAGCCAGGCAACGGTCTAGCTTCTCGCGATAGGCCGCCAGCAGCGTCTCTTTCTCGCTGGCCGGCAGGTCCTG
>DASRHH010000136.1:0-6580 GCA_035650635.1 Dehalococcoidia bacterium
TAGAGTCCTGAAAGCGAACGAGCTTTCACGGGATGGCCGTTTCCTTTACGGAATCTTAGCTCTCACTCAATTGAGAGCATCCGCTTAGCACCCATAGCATTTCATCTAAGAGGCCGGCGGCGCTGGCACACCGGCCTGGAAGAGGGGGCGCCGGCCGGCGGTCGCCCGGACCTGCCCTAGTGGGTTTTCCCCACTAGGGGGCAGTTTTCCCCACGCCAGCTTACGCCGGTTGACAATTAGAACATTTTGTCTAAGAATTGGCGCGAAGCCATGCCCCTGCGCCTGCGAATCGATTCCTGGACGCCCGAATACGATAGCGCCATCCAGATCGACGAGGGCGAAGAGTCGACCTCACCCGTAGACCCCTTCGTCGAGACCGAGGACTGGCAGCCGATTGCCCCCGACTACCTCTCGCGGCCCGCGACCATTGTCTTCATCGACGGCGTGCAGCGCGTTGAGACGCGCGTCATCGGCGACGAGGACGGACGCATGGTCTACGGCGCCTTCACTTCGCTAGCCGTGGGGGCAGCTCTGGCGAGGCTCCAGCGCCCCGCCGTGGCTTGCGACGTACCGGAGCGGGTGCTGGCGCTCTCCGACGGTGGCTCCTCCGATCCGATCTCGGTGCCCTGCGGCAACATCGACCTGGCGTTCCACCTGCAGTCGACGGCCCTATCGGGCCTGGCCGGCGTGCACGAGGCCGTCAACAACGCGCGCCGGATGGCGGAGACGCGCCTGGGCGAGCGCATGATCGATGCCGGCAACGAGCTGGTGATCGTCGACGGACGGCTTAACTTCCAGCCCACCCGGGACAGCATGGCCGTCGGCTTCGTCAAGACAATGCACAAGAGCTATCTGCAGGGCTCCCAACTGGCGCTGCTCTCGCAGCTCGGCGTGCGCGCGCGTACGCCGCTCTTCCGCATCGAGCGCGACCGGCCACTCTACTCCTGGTACCTGCGTCTGAGCGAGCGCCGGCCGATTGAGCACCCCTGGGCCGGCCTGGCGCGCATTGAGACGCTGGACAGTATCGGCCTGGCGGCCGCGGTGCGGCTAGCGGACCTGACGACAGTGCACCTGCCGGACTTCGCCTCCACCCGCGAACGTGACGGGCGCGCTCCGCAGAACCTGTTCCCGATCAGCGGCCTGGAGGAACAGCTGCGCCACAGCCTGGGCGACCACGAGTGGATCCGCCGCCACATCGAGGCCTACTTCCACCGCGAGGTGGCACTGCAGGAAGCGCTATGATCGCGGACTCGTTGGCCGGCGCCGTCGGGCGCGTCCTGGGCAGCGATCCGGCCCACCCACTCGACTTCTGGGTGGGCGTGGCGGAGGACCAGTATCTGCAGCTGGACGACATTATCGCCGTCACGACGCCGGTCCCCGGCCGCGGCGAGATCGCGGTCTATGGCATCGTCGATGTCGTACGGGCCCGCTACGAGGGCGCGCGCTTCGATTCAGACGTCTTCCGCGTGGCGGAAGGCGTGCTGCCGGTGGGCATCGCCACGGCAGCGCACGTCTCCGTGACGCGCATCGAGCCGGAGATCTTCGTGCCGCCGGCGCCCGGGCAGCCTGTCTACCGGGCGACCGGAGCCCAACGCGAGCAAGCCCTCTACTTCGATAATATGGAGCGCCGTTTCGCGGTCGGCCTCTCCCGCGAGAACGAGCCGATCTGGGGGAACCTGGAGTTCCTGGATGGCACCCGCGGCGCGCATGTCAACATTTCCGGCGTCTCCGGCGTGGCGACCAAGACCAGCTATGCGCTCTTCTTGCTCTACAGCCTCTTCCACTCGGACGTGCTGGGTATGCAGAAGCACCGCGCGCACGCCGTCGTCTTCAACGTCAAAGGCGAGGACCTGATGTTCGCCGATAAGCCGAACCGGCGCCTACAGGCCGAAGAGACGCAGAAATACGAGAGCCTGGGGCTACCCTGTGGCCCCTTCCAGGACGTCTCGCTCTGGGCGCCCGCGACCACGGAGCCGTTCGCTATCGTCCACTCGCTGGCGGCGCGGCAGGAGGGCGTGACGCCCTACGTCTGGTCGCTGCGGGAGTTCTGCCAGTCGGGGCTGCTGCGCTTCCTCTTCGCGGAGGCGGACACGGAGACCAGCCAGCTCTCCTTTGCCGTGACCGTGGTGGAGCGCTACCTGGCGGAGAAGACGGCCGGCCAACCGAAGAGCCAGAGCGGCGTCGAGATCGACGGGGTGCACCTCAACGACTTCCGCGACCTCGTCGACCACGTCAACGCCAACCGGGACGCCATCTTCGTGCCCAGCCACGTGGCACAGGCTACCCAGGAGGCGTTTCTGCGCCGCCTGGAGGCCGCCGATCACACAGTCGGCCACCTCATTCGCAAGCTGTCATCTGAGGAAGAGGAGAGGCGCTACCGCATCGATTGGCAGGCCCGCCAGCTCAACGTCATCGATATCAACAGCCTGCACGACCGCGCCAAGCGCTTCGTCGTCGGCGTTGTCCTTAACTCGCTGCTGGAAGCAAAGGACAACCCTTCGGCCGGGCGCTCGCTGACCTTCGTCGTCCTGGACGAGCTCAACAAGTACGCTCCCCGTGAGGGCTGGAGCCCGATCAAGGAGGTGCTGCTGGACATCGCCGAGCGCGGCCGCAGCCTGGGCGTCGTCCTCATCGGCGCGCAGCAGACCGCCAGCGAGGTCGAGCGCAGAGTCGTCGCCAACGCCTCTTTCCGCGTGGTCGGGCGGCTGGACACTGCGGAGGCAGAGCGCAGCGAGTACGGCTTCCTGACGCAGGCGGCGCGGGAACGCGCCTCGCTGCTCAAGCCCGGCACCATGTTCCTGCATCAGCCGGAGATCCCGGTGCCGCTGATCACGCAGTTCCCGTTCCCGTCCTGGGCGACACGCCCCGACGAGGTGGCTGCTCCGACCGAAGTCCCGAAAGGCTTCCGCGCGTGAGATTCCTGCACACCGCCGACTGGCACATTGGCAAGCCGCTGCGCAATCTGCGCCGCGACGACGAGTACGCCCAGGCGCTAACGGAAGTGCTCGACATCGCCTTGCGCGAGAACATCGACTGCCTTCTCTTGGCCGGTGACGTCTTCGACACGGCGACGCCGCCGCCGGAGGCCGAGCGCATCGTCTTCAACTTCTTCCGCGAGCTGGCCGGCGCCGGCATTCCGGCCGTCGTCATCGGCGGCAACCACGACCATCCGCGACGGCTCAACGCCTTCGCGCGCATTCTGGACCTGGTGAACATCCACGTCCTGGGCGAGCCTGTACCCGGTGAAGGCGGCGTAGTCACGATCGGCAGTCGCGACGGCGCGGAGACGGCGGTAATCGCCGCCCTGCCCTGGGTCAGCGAGCGCAAGGTGCGCTCCTGGGAGGGCCTGCTGCAGGGCGACGAGCACTACGCCGACTACGCGGAGGAGGTCGCGAAGATGATGGCCTACCTCTGCGGCTCCTTCCGCTCGGACACCGCCAACCTCATGGTGGCCCACCTGATGATGGAAGGCGCCATCGTCGGTGGGGAGGCCAGCGGAGAGCGGCCCCTGCACGTGGGCCAGGCCTACGCCGTCAACCCGCGGCGCCTGCCGGCCGAAGCGCAATATATCGCGCTGGGACACCTGCACCGCAGCCAGGAGATCGTCCCGCGGCAGGCCTACTATTCAGGCTCGCTGATCCAGCTCGACTTCGGCGAGGCCGGCCAGCAAAAGAGCGTCAACGTCGTCGAAGTCACGCCCGGGCGGCCGGCGCACATGGAGCCGGTGCCGCTGACCGCCGGCCGCCGCCTGCGCGACCTCGGCCGGCCGCGGGACGGCCTGACGCTGGAGCAGCTGGAGGCCCTGGCGCCGGACGTGGACGACGCCTACCTGCGCGTCTTCGTGCGCGTCGACCGCCCCTTCCAGAGCCTGGCCGACCGGGTGCGCGAGCTGCTGCCGAACACGCTCGACATCGTCGTCGAGAAGACGGAAGAGCGCGAGGCAGCGGAGCCCGCGGACCTGATGCGCCTCAGCCCCACGGAGCTGTTTCTCGCCTACTACCGCGACGGCCACACAGCGGAGCCGCCCGCCGACCTGATGCAGCTCTTCGGCCAGCTTTACGAGGAAGTGACGCATGAGGCCGATTAGGCTGCAGGTCCAGGGCCTGACCGCCTATCGCCAGCCGGTAGAGGTCGATTTCACGGAGCTGGACCTCTTCGCCATCTCCGGGCCCACGGGCGCCGGCAAAAGCTCGCTGGTCGATGCCATGACGTTCGCGCTCTTCGGGCAAATGCCGGGCGTGGGCCGCAACGTCAAAGATCTGATCAGCCTGGGCGAGGAGCGGCTCAAGGTCAGCCTGGAGTTCTCCGCCAACGGCGGGCGCTATCGCATCATGCGCTCCACCGCCCGCAGAGGCGCCGCCCTGGTGCAGCTGGAGCGCTTCGACCCGGCCGCCGACGACTGGGTGCCTGAGGAAGACCGGGTTCGGGAGGCCACGCTGCATATAGAGCAGCTGCTGGGCATGGATTACGACGGCTTCGTGCGCTCAGTGTTGCTGCCGCAGGGCCAATTCCACCAGTTCCTCACCGGCGAACCGCAAGAGCGGCAAAAGGTCCTAGACGGCCTGCTGCGCCTTGACATCTACAAGCTGATGGCGCAGAAGGCCAACGAATTACTGGTGCTGAACAGCCGGGAGGCCGAAGGCATTCGCCAGCAGCTGGAGACCCACCTGGCGGACGCCACCGAGGAGGCACTGGCCGAGGCACGCCGGCAGCTGCAACAGCTGGCCCAGCGCGCCCAGTGCCTGCAGGGCGATCGCGCGGCGCTGGACGCCGGCTGCCGGGTCGCTGAGGAACTCTCGCGGCAGCGCAAGGCCTCCAGCAAGGCGGAGGGGGCCCTGGCTGACGCCGAGGCGAAGCTGGCCAAGGCCAGCGAGCTGCTGGAGTCCGGTCAGAAGCTCATCGACGTGCTGGCCTCGAAGCAGCAGGCGATCGAAAGGCGGATCGAGGCCAACACCTACGACGCCGAGCTGCATAACCGGCTGAGCCGCGCGCTGGACCTGGTGCAGCAGGCCGAGAAAACGGCCGGCCGCGTGGAGCAGCTACAGAAGCAACTCAAGGCAGGCAAACAGACGTTAGCCCAGGCGGAGACGGCGGACACGCAGCTGGCGGCCGCGCTGGCGGAGGCCCAGGCCGTCCTCGCCGTGGCTGAGGCAGCGCGCGAGGAGACCCACCGCCACGACCTGGCGGCTACGCTGCGCCACGGCCTCAAGACCGGCGACCCCTGCCCGGTCTGCGGCCACAAGCTGGGGGCGCTGCCGCTGGAGGAGCACCTGGCCATCGCGGCGGCGGAAGCGGTACTGCGGGAGGCCAAGACCGCCGAAGTCGCGACGCGTCAGAAGGCATCGGAAACGGGGCAGCAACTGGCGCTGACGAAGCAGAAGATCGAGACGCTTGAGCGCCAGGCCGCCGAGGCTGAGGCCGATTGCGCCGGCCAGCGTCGGCAGTTGGAGGCGCTGCTGGCCGGACAGCCGGCCACCGCCAAGGAGATCGCAGCCGCCGTCAATCTGCAGGAGACCGCACGACGCGAGCGCGAAAGCCTGCTCAAGGAGTCGCGCGAGCTGACGGCCCAGGCCGCCGAGCGGACCAAGCAGATGGTCGAGGCCGGTCAGAGCGTGACGGCGCTGCAGATCGAGGCTGCGAACCAGCGCCAGGCGATGGAGGCGGCGACCAGCGCCATCGCAGCCGCCGAGGTGGAGCTGCAGACAGCGTCCAGGGAGCACGGCTGGGAGGAGATTATGGGGTGCCTTGCTGAAGGCGACGCCTCGGCGGCGCTCAGGGCGCGCCTGGAGCGCCTGCACGGCGAGCTGGCGGAGGTGCAGCGGGACAGCGGCGCCTGCGAGCAAAGGATCGAGCGCATCCAGGTCGGCATCGAGAAGGCCAAGGAGCTGCGCGAGCGAGAGAAGGCCGCCCGGCAGGCAGCGGGCTTGGCGCGTGACCTGGCGACGCTACTGCGCGTCGACCGCTTCCAGGCGTTCGTGCGCGGCCGCGCCCTCGCCATGCTGGCGGAAGACGGCTCGCGGCGCCTGCAGGAGATATCGAGCGGCCGCTACGAGTTCGCGGTCGAAGGCCAGGAGTTCCTGGTCCTGGACCGCTGGAACGGCGGGGAGATGCGCTCCGTCAAGACGTTGAGCGGTGGCGAGTCGTTCCTAGCATCGCTATCACTGGCGCTGGCGCTGGCCGAGCGACTACCGGGGCTGGGCGCCGGCGGGCACGGCCACACATTGGAGAGCCTCTTCATCGACGAAGGGTTCAGCTACCTGGACGTGGAGACGCTGGACGTGGTGGCCTCGGCCCTGGAGGTGCTGGGCGGAAGCGGCGACCGGCTGGTCGGCGTGATCACGCACCTGCCGGCGCTGGCGGAGCGCATGCCGGCGCGCATCACCGTCGTCAAGTCTCCCGCCGGCAGTACCCTAACGATCGACTGATTTTACTGGGCGCTAGGGCGCATTGCCATTGCCGTTGCTGTTCCCATTGCCGGGCGGAGTTGCCGGCGGACCCGGGTGAGGGTTGACCGGCGGCGTTATCGGCGGGCCCGGATCGACCGGCGGAAGCGGCGGCGTAATTGGCGGGCCGGGATCCG
>DASRHH010000137.1:0-7826 GCA_035650635.1 Dehalococcoidia bacterium
CACCTTGACGGCCGGCCAGGCCACGCTGACCGCCTGCAGGGAGATGAAGGAGTACCTCAGGTCCCTCGATGGCGACGGTTCGCTAAGCCTGGCTGAGCTGGCCGCAAAGGCGGCTCAGACGGAGGAGATGCCGGTGCGCAGGGTCGGCCGCTATATACCGCAGCCGCTGAATAGCAGTCCCTCGTTCCACGCGCAGGCTGCCGAAGTCGAGGTCGACCCGGAGACCGGCGCCGTGACGATACTGCACTTCGTCAGCGCCCACGACGTCGGTACGATATTCAACCCGGTCACCCACCAGGGGCAGGTCGAGGGAGGCGTCGCCTTCGGCATCGGCCAGGCGCTCTCGGAGCAGTTGACAATCGAGGATGGCCAGGTGACAACTCTGCATCTGGGCGAGTACAAGCTGCCGACCGCGGCCGACATGCCCAGGCTGACGACTGTCCTGTTGGAGGGCGGCGAGGGACCCGCCCCCTACCACGGCAAGGCGATCGGCGAGATGAGCAACGTCGCGGTGCCGGCGGCGATCGCCAACGCTGTTTTCGACGCTGTCGGCGTCTGGGTGACGGACCTGCCGATAACGGCCGAAAAGGTGCACCGGCTGCTGGCCCGTAAATCGCGCTAAATGTATTGCTTCGCTTCCTCGTAGTTTTGCAGGGGTCGTGCTAATATGCAGGCAAGCGAAATCATGAGCTATCAGCCCAACTGATTCGCTTGTCTGAGGAGGGCTCAACATGGCAACCAACGTCGATACCGAACTGGCTCAGCTAGTCCGCGAGACTACCGAAGACTTCCGCGTCAACACCCGCGTCTACAGCGACCCCGATATCTTCGAGTTGGAGATGGAGCGAATCTTCGAGCGCGGCTGGGTCTTCATCGCCCACGAGAGCGAGCTGCCGAACGGCGGCGACTACAAGACGACTAACATCGGGCGCCAGCCGATCATCGTCACGCGCAATTCGGATACCAACCAGGTCCACGTCTTCTTTAACCGCTGCCGCCATCGCGGCACCACCGTCTGCCAGGAAGAGTTCGGCCAGTCCAACTTCTTCCGTTGTGCCTACCACGGCTGGGTCTACAACAGCGGCGGCGAGCTGGTGGGCGTGCCGAAGCCGGAGGGCTACGGCAAGGCGTTCAAGCAGGAAGAGCTGGGCCTGACGCCGCTGCCGCGCATCAAGAACTACAAGGGCTTCATCTTCGGCAGCTGCTCACCGGAAGGCGAGAGCTTCGAGGAGCACATGGGCAACGCCCTGGCGTACCTCGACCGGTTCGCCAGCCTGGGCCCGGACGGGGTGTCCGTAGCACCTGGCATCCACAAAGGCGTCTACCCCGGCAACTGGAAGCTGCAGCTGGAGAACACCGTCGATGGCTATCACTTCACGACCCTGCACGAAGGGTACATGAAGATCGTCTCGAAGCGCGCCACCAACCCCTCCAACTACGCGCGCCTGCAGGACCAGACCAAGACCTGGGACCTGGGGAATGGCCACGCTGTCCTGGAGATCGAGCCGGGCGGCCTGCACGCAAAGGGCGACCCGCGCGTGCCCAACATGGTGCTCAGGCACCGCCTGGGCCAGAGCGGCCCCGGCTACAACATCTCGGTGTTCCCCAACGTCGCCTTCCTCTTCTCCCAGATCAGAGTCATCCAGCCGATCTCCGTCGACAAGACAGAAGTGACCCTCTACCCGATCATGCTCAAGGGCGCCGAAGAGGCGATCAACAAGGATCTGATGTGGGAGCATGTTGACTTCTATGGCCCGGGCGGCTTCGCGGCCCCGGACGACCAGGAGATCTTCTCTCGCCTGCAGAAGGGCTTCAAGGCCCGCGGCAACGAGTGGGCGCTCTTCCTGCGCGGCATCGAGTACGAGAAGGCCGAGGCCGACGGCAGCCGCTGGTCCGGCCAGCAGGACGAGAGCAGCCAGCGCGCCATCCACCGCCAGTGGAAGCGCCTGATGACCGGCGCCTAAAACCCCAGCGATTCGAAGTCAGGGCCCGGTGGCTTTGTCGCCGGGCCTTTCCTATTGGCTTTTCTGTTCGCTTGTGTAAAACTTTAGCGACCCATCCAGCCACAAAGGAGAAACGGCCATGCCAGACCCCACCCGCATCGATCTCTTCGCACATTTCACCACCGAGGAGTTCAAGGAAGCCTATTTCGCTATCCCCTTCGGCAGTAAGGGACGCCGCCCCGGACCGATGTCGGAGCGCACGCTGGAGCTGGCCCGGTTTACCACCAACATCGACGTCCTCTCGGACTTCGAGAAGCGCATCCAGGTGCTGGACCGCCACAAGATCGATATGCAGGTGGTCACTCTCGGCTACCCGATGATCGCCGGCCTCGAACCGGATGAGGAGATCAAACTAGCCCGCCTGGCGAACGAGGGCCTGGCGGAGCTCATCGCCCGCTACCCGGGACGATTCGTCGGCGTAGGGACGCTGCCGTTCTCGGCGCCGGAGGAAGCGATGCGGGAGTTCGACTACTGCATCAACGACCTCGGCTTCAAGGGCTTCCAGATTGGCAGCAACGTCAACGGCAAGCTGCTGGACGCTCCGGAGCTGTTCCCGTTCTTCCAGCGCGCTGCCGAGACCGGCCAGCCGGTCTGGCTGCACCCGACGACACCGTTGATCCTGGAGCACACCGGCACGGACGGACGCGGAGACCTGCTATTCGGCTGGCCCATGGACACCAGCATTGCGCTCTACCGGTTGGCCATGGGCGGGGTCATGGAGCGTCTGCCCAACCTCAAGCTCGTTGTCCACCACCTGGGCGCCGGCATGATCCCTTACCTGATCGAGAGGCTCGATAACATCTTCTACGGTGGCCGTGAGGAGCTTTCGATCTCGGACCCACCCAGCCACTACTGGAAGGCGATGTACCACGACACCGCCGCTGTCGACGGCAATTCCTTCGAGCTGGGCTTCAAGGTCTTCGGCCCTGACCACGTGGTCTTTGGCACGGACTACCCGTTCGGCGCCAAGAACGGCGAGCAGACGCTGGAGTCGCGAATCGACTTCCTCTCCAAGGCCCAGATTTCCGGCGGCGACCTGCGCAAGATCTACGAGGACAACGCCCGCGCCATCCTCGGCATCTAGTTGCAGGAATGCGGCTGGGTAGCCGCGAAGGAGGTGCCGCCATGGCTGAGCCACGCGTAGTGGGTATCCTGAGCCCCGGCGATATGGGTTCCGCAATTGGCCGGGTGCTGCGCGAGGGCGGCCTGGATGTGGTGACCTGCCTGGACGGCCGCAGCGAGCTGACGCGCCTGCGCGCCGCCGAGGCCGGGCTGCGCGACCGGCCGCTGGACGATCTGCTGGCCCAGGCCGACATTGTGCTCTCAGTGTTGGTCCCCGGTGAGGCCGTGGCGCTGGCGGAGACCGTGGCGCAGGCCATGAAGCGCAGCGGCGCCCGGCCCGTCTACGCCGATTGCAACGCGATCTCGCCGCAGACGGTACAGACTATCGAGGGCATCATCACAGGCGCCGGCGGCACCTTCATCGATGCCGGCATCATCGGCGCGCCGCCAAAGACCGGTGCTGGCGGCACCCGCTTCCACTGCTCCGGCCCCGACACGTCGGCCTTTCAGGCGCTGGGACGGCACGGCCTCAACGTGCATGTCGTCGGCAGGGAGATCGGCCAGGCGTCAGGGCTGAAGATGGTCTACGCGGCCTCCACCAAGGGCACCACCGCCCTCTGGACGGAGTTGCTGGTCGCCGCCCGCGCTATGGGCCTGGAGCGGACGCTGCTAGCTGAGCTGGGCGCCGATAATCCAGTCGCAAGACAGCAGCTGGCCGGCATTCCTTCCATGCCGCGACGCGCCCGCCGTTGGGTGAGCGAGATGGAGGAGATCGCGGCCACCCTCGCGGCCATCGGGCTACCGCCGCGGATGCTAGAGGGCGCCGCCGACATCTATCGCTTCATCGGCGAGACGGAGCTGGCGAACCAGACCTCCCGCGAACCGGACCCGGCGCTCGAGCAGATCCTGGAGACGCTGGCGAGTATAGTACAGGGCCGGACCGCACACTAGGCACATTGCGGGCGTACTACGGCTACGCGGCTCATTCTCCTTCTACAAAGCTACCCACATCCTCCTAAGGGGCGTAACGCGAAACCTCCGGCGGCCACGTTGATACGAATTTGAAACTCGCGGCCGCTGCATTTTGCTCAGGTGTCTCAGCCTCTGCATACGCTTTAGATGAAGCAAAGGAGGAGGATTGTTATGGTCGAAAAAAGTCTTGCCATCCTGGACCGATGGATCGTTGCCCTGATAGCCATCGCAGCCCTGGTCGTCGGAGCCGTCATCCTCGTCGTGGCGATGGATTGGCGATCGCCGGTGGATATGGCGCCGAGTGGCTGGCTGCGCGACCAGCTGGTGACGATCGATAGCTTCACCGGCCGCGACCAGAAGATCACCGTTATCTGCACGCTCATCGGCGGCGGTATCGCGCTGGCGCTGCTGCTGGCCCAGTTCACGCCTTTGTTCACCAGGCGCCGTGAGCCCATGACCTACAATGCCCACGGTAGCCGCGTCAACCTGGACAAGCGCAGCCTCTCGCGGCTGGTTGAGGACGCTGTCCGCAGTGCGCCAAACGTCCAGGACGTCGACGCTCACGTCAAGCAGACGCCACGGGGCATCATGGTGCGTACGCGGGCCAAGGTGGATCCGGGCAGCAACATCCAGCAGGTCAGCAACGATATCTCGGACAACATTCGCCAGGTCTTGAGCAACCAGGCCGGCGTGGCGGTCGCAGGAGTTGACCTGAATCTTGCGATCGGCAAGGAGAAGCAGACCGGCCGCTGGCACCTGCCGGGAATGGCGCGACGCCACTAGAAATAAGCAACCGCTAAAGCAAGGGAATGGGCCCCGGCTGGTTGCCGGGGCCCATTCCCTTTAGGTTCGCTTTACCGGGAGACCGTGGTGCCGCTACGGCGACCACGACCCAACCAGAACAGCGTGGCTATGCCCAATACCCCAAGTAGCCAAGCCCACGGGGTTGAGCCGCCCTTGCCACCGGCGCCGCCGGCGGGCAGGAGGGCTGCGTTGATGCCCTGTGACAGGGATCGCGCAGCGTTGCCGAGGTCAGGCGTACTGGCCCCGCCAACCTTACCGCTGGACTCACTCATGGGGGTGAAACCGGACACCTGATTTGACCCTGAGAACTCAACTGTCGTGGCGGCGGAGCTGCCAGACGGAGTGTTGAGCGGAGTCAGGGGCTCGCTGGGACTGGGGGACGTGGGCTGCGCAGGCGTACCCGCAGCGAGCTCGTTCCCCGCACCGGCTGCGACGGTGGCTCCGCCGCTAGCCTCGGCGCCGCCGGCGGAACCGGAGACGCTGCCACCCATCATTGCCGAAGTTGCACCGCTGAGCAGCGATGAAACGACGGGCAACGAGGAGAGTCCGGGCAGGCTGGGAAGGGCGGAAAGAATTCCGGTCAGGTCCGTCAGACCTCCGGTGAGGCCTGTCAGATCAGAGACGGCCGGAAGCCCCGAGAGGACGGGGAGTCCTGAGAGGAGCGGGAGTCCGCCCAGGCCAACACCGGCGGACCCTGAGCCGCTGGTGCCGCCGGAAGAGGCTGACCCACCCCCGTTGACTGCGATGTTGCTGCCGCTGCCGCCGCTGCCGGTTGACGAGCCCAGGGTCGGCAGACCACCCAGGCTAATGCCAGCGGACTCTGAGCCGCTGGTGCCGCCCGAAGAGGTTGAGCCGCTCTGACTAATCACCGCACTACCCCCGCTACCGGTCGAGAGTGTCGGGATGCCGCCCAGGTTGACGTTCGCAGCGTCAGTCGCGGTTGTCCCGCCCTGGGTCGCCGAGCCGCTTGTGTCGATGACAGCGCTGCCGCTGCCACTACCGGTCGAGAGTGTCGGGATGCCGCCCAGGTTGACGGTGGCCTGCCCACCACCACTCGTGCTGCCCTGAGCCGCCGATGCGCTTGTGTCGATGACAGCGCTGCCGCTGCTACTACCGGTCGAGACGGTCGGAATGCCGCCCAGGTTGACGTTCGCAGCGTCAGTCGCGGTTGTCCCGCCCTGGGTCGCCGAGCCGCTTGTGCCGATGACGATAGAGCCGCCACCGGTCGATGGTGCCACGCTGCCTGTGTCGAGACTCAGGCTGGCGTTGCCTGTGCCGCTGGTAGTGCCGGTCGCTGCAGTGGTGCCCGTGGTGATGTCACCGGTGAGAGCCTCGGCGGAGCCGATGCTTCCGGCCATCATGAACGCCGCGAGCCCTAGCGCTCCCGCTGCCAGCACCCCGGCCAGCCGGGACATTACCCATCCCCCAGCCGGGCATTGCCGAAGCAAACTTGTTGCTTGCATGATAACCCCCTGTATAAAAGTCGATTTCGTTTAGGAATGACTTTTGGCGCGTGGCGCACCACGACGCCCAGAGGGGTCTAATCCGGGGGCTTGAGCAGGCTAAAGGAAAGAGCAGGCGGCAGGGTAAGTATCGAATTGACGTAGCGCCAGACAGCATAAGCCAGTGCTACCAGGAGCGCGGCGACGGCCAGCGCCGTCGCCGGCTCGCCGGGCTGCGACGGGGCCGAAATCAAGCCTGTTGAAACGGCTGCTGGCGCTGCGCCCGGATGCACCGGAGCCGTGCCGTCCTCCGAGCCAGGAAGCGCCGAGGGCGGGACCTCAAGCCAAGCGTCTCCGGGAGCGCGGGAGCCAGCGACGACGCCCCGCACGGCGGCGGGAGCCGCTGCCTCAGCCGTTGCTCCGGCGTCCTGGGTCGGCGGCTGACCCACCGTGGGCGCGGCGCCAACGGCACCGGACGGTGGGTCGGCTGCCGACCGGGAAGGCGGCAACGTTGGCGGCGCGATCGTCACGTCCAGCACTGGCGGGACGGGGTCGAGCGTGGCCGGGTCGACAGGCGCCTCGATGGCGGAAACCAGGCCGGCCGTCTGGTCGACGATGACGGTGACCTGTGTGCCGGCGCTGTTGACAACGCCGTCAGCGATGTCGCGGACGGTGGCTGTGTTGTGGGGAAGACTGCCGAGGTCGTTACTGGGCAGGCTGGGCCCGCCGCTACCGGCCTGAGCGATGATGGCTGCTGTGGCTACTAACGTAGTAAGCATCTGAGGCCTTTTCCTGCTCCCAGAGTAGAAAAAAGCACCGCGCAGCGACTGGCATTCCGGGCAAGGTCAGGTCAAGGCAAGGTTCAGGATCGGTAAGCGGAGGGTCTGAGCCTATCTGAAAGCCCACTGAGCCAGGTTTCGACAGGCCCAGCGCCGGCATGGTACCGTTCGACCTGACCCGTCTCGAAGACCGCCGACTGGAGGCCGCCTTGCTGAAAATCGACCTGCATGCCCACTCCTTCCCGCTGGAGTACCTGGAGCGGTTGCGCCACTACTACCCGGACGAGATCGAGCTGAGGGAGGCCCCGGACGGCAGCCAGATCGGCGCCTGGGTGAAGCGCCGCCTGCCCGGCGTGCCGGTCTGGGACGGCCAGCTGCGGCTGAGCGAGATCGAGCGGGACGAGGTAACGATGGAGGTGCTCTCCAGTCCACTCATGTACACCTTCGTCGATGAGCACAGCCCAGAGCTTTGCCGCCTTATGAACGACACGCTGGCGGCGGAGTGCCGCCGCGCCCCGGAATGCCTGCGCGCCTTCGCTCACCTGCCGTTCAACGACATGTCGGCCGCGCTGGCGGAGCTATCGCGGGCGGTGGATGAGCTGGGCTGCATCGGGGTACTGGTGACGTCGAACCTGGCGGGCCGCTACCTGCACACGCCGGAGTTCGAGCCATTCTGGGCGGAGGTCAACCGGCGGCGCCTGCCCGTCTTCATGCACCCGAGCGACCCGCCCCAGAGCTACGATGACGAGACCTCGACGCTGCTG
>DASRHH010000138.1:0-23726 GCA_035650635.1 Dehalococcoidia bacterium
GGCATCAACCCGGTCGACGTCGAGTCGAAGCGCATCCAGGTCGCCGGCCTGGTAGTGCGCGAGGCCTGCGAGAAGCCCTCGCATTGGCAGTCGGAGATGACGCTGGCACAGTACCTCGCGTCGGAAGGCGTGCCCGGAATCCAGGGCATCGATACGCGCGCCCTGACGCGGCACCTCCGTTCGCACGGCGTCATCATGGGCACGATCACGACCGACGAGACCGCGGAAGCCGCGCTGGCCCGCCTGCGCTCGCTGCCCGCCTACGGCAGCACCGACCTGGTGCGACAGGTCAGCACCGACGCCCCCTATGACTGGCCGGAGCCGAGCGAGCCGCGCCGGCACATCGCGGTACTGGACGGCGGCGTCAAGTACAACATCCTGCGGCTGCTGCAGCAGCGCGGCTGCCAGGTCACCGTCTTGCCCTGCGACGCATCGACGGAGGACGTGCTCTCGCTGAAGCCGGACGGCGTCGTCATCTCGCCCGGCCCGGGCGACCCGGCGCTGCTCGACTACATGGTGCGGACGGCCCGTGGACTGGCCGGCAAGACGCCGCTGCTCGGCATCTGCCTGGGCCACCAGGTGATCGGCCGCGCCTTCGGGGCGAAGACGTACAAGCTGCCGTTCGGGCATCGCGGCGCCAACCACCCGGTGCAGGACCTGGCGACGGGCCGCGTGCACATCACGGCGCAGAACCACGGCTACGCGCTGGACGCCGGCGGCCTGCGCGACGGCCTGGAGGTGGCGCAGCTGCACCTGAACGACGGTACGGTGGAGGGCCTGCGGCACCGCGAGCTGCCGATCCTGACCATCCAGTACCACTCTGAGGCCTCGCCCGGCCCGCTCGACAACGTCTACGTCTTCGACCGCTTCCTGGATATGGTGGGAGAAAGGAGCAAGGCATGAGCACCAAGGCTACTCTCTGGTTGAGCGATGATTTCCATCTCTATCGGGAAGTCCTCGACGATCAGAACGTATACCTGGAGGTCCGCGGCAGCGAATTCATAGAACAGATCGTCATGAAGATTCCCATCGCCGCCTGGAACGAGATGAGGCAGCACACGCCTTTCGCCAACACGCCCGGGAGCAAGCGGCAGGCGTGAAGTTGATAGCTGATGGCCCGCTCGACAACGTCTACGTCTTCGACCGCTCCCTGGAGATGGTAGGAGAGGCGTGATGGCTCGGCAGAGTAGCGCTCAGCTCTGGGATCGCCATTCGTTCATGGCGAGGGCAAGGAGCCTGCCGCCTGCAACAGTCGACGCACTAACGTCACTAATCGACTTTGCCGAGCAGACTGGCAGTATCGAGTGGGGTTTAAAGGCGAACCGACCATTATTCAATTTCCGCTGCCAGACCTCTGGAAGAAAAGCGGTTTCAGCCTTCTACGTCGAGATCTCCCCTTCGGGCAAGAATCCATTTGCCTTAGCCCAGATAGAATTCGACTTCTTCAAATTGAAAGGTCGCAACCTGCTACCAAGTGAGATTATCGACCATTATCGAAAAGATCTCGTGGCAACCGGTGCTGTGCCAAAAGAAGTCATTGAAACGGGCAACTGGAAATTCTTCCGGGTGGAGCGCCTACGCAAGGCGGAGACCCTCGAGAAATTCAAGCAAGCCGTCCTAAACCTTAAGGAGGCCGCGGCTTCGGCATGACCACAACCACTCCTAAACCCTCCAAGGTCCTCATCATCGGGTCCGGGCCCATCATCATCGGGCAGGCTGCCGAGTTCGACTACTCCGGCTCGCAGGCCTGCCGCTCTCTGCGAGAGGAGGGCGTGCACACCGTCCTCGTTAACTCCAACCCGGCGACCATCATGACCGACGAGGGCATCGCCGATACAGTTTATATCGAGCCGCTGACCGTCGACGTCATCACCCGCATCATCGAGTGCGAGCGGCCGGCCGGTCTGCTGCCCACCCTGGGCGGGCAGACCGGCCTCAACCTGGCGGTCGCGCTGTCCGACGCCGGCGTGCTGGAGCGCTTCGGCGTGCGCACCCTGGGCACACCGATCGAGACGATCCGCATGGCGGAGGACCGGCAGCTGTTCAAGCAGCTGCTGGAACGCATCGGCGAGCCGGTGCCGGAGAGCGAGATCGTGACCACGCTGGAAGGCGCGCGCCAGGTGCTGACGCGCATCGGCCTGCCAGCGGTGATCCGGCCCGCCTACACGCTCGGCGGCACCGGCGGCGGCATCGCGAAGACCGAGGCGGAGTTCGAGCAGATCGTCAGCGGCGGTCTGGCGGCCTCGCCGATCAGCCAGGTGCTGGTGGAGCGCTCGCTGCTGGGCTGGAAAGAGATCGAGTACGAGGTCATGCGGGACGGTGCCGACAACTGCATCACGGTCTGCAACATGGAGAACATCGACCCCATGGGCGTACATACCGGCGATAGCATCGTCGTGGCGCCCAGCCAGACGCTGAACGACAAAGAGTACCAGATGCTCCGGTCGGCCTCGCTCAAGATCATCCGGGCGCTCGGCATCGAGGGCGGTTGCAACGTGCAGTTCGCCCTGGCGCCGCGCCGCGAGATCGCCGATTGGGCGCTGCGGCCGGACGGCCACCCGCCGTACTACGTCATCGAGGTCAACCCCCGCGTCTCGCGCAGCTCGGCGCTGGCCTCGAAAGCGACCGGCTACCCGATCGCGCGGGTCGCCGCCAAGATTGCCGTCGGCAAGACGCTGGACCAGATCCCCAATCGCGTGACCGGCCGCACTACGGCGGCGTTCGAGCCGGCGCTGGACTACGTCGTCGTCAAGATCCCGCGCTGGCCGTTCGACAAGTTCCCGGTGGGCGAACGCGATATCGGCACGCAGATGAAGGCCACCGGCGAGGTCATGGCGATCGACCGCTCCTTCGAGGCCGCCTTCCAGAAGGCGGTGCGCTCGCTGGAGGTGGGCGGCCGCTCCATCCTCTGGGAGGACCCGGCCTGGCAGCACGAGGACCCGCGCAAATACGTCGCCACGCCCACGGACGAGCGGCTCTGGGCCATCATGGCGGCCCTGCGGCGCGGCGCCACGCCCATGGAGCTAAGCCTGGCCTCCGGCATTGAGCCGTGGTTCCTGGAGAAGTTCCAGGTGCTGGTGCGCATCGAGCGGCGTCTGCTGGGCGAGGAGCTGACGCCTGAGCTGCTCTGGGAGGCCAAGCGCGCCGGTTTCTCCGATGAAAGCATCGGCACGCTGGCGGACCGGCTGCCGGAGCAGGTGCGCGAGCTGCGCCGCCAGTCCGGCATCCGGCCCATCTACAAGACCGTCGATACCTGCGCCGCCGAGTTCGAGGCCGAGACGCCATACTTCTACAGCACCTACGAGGGCACGTCCCTGGGCCACGAGGCCGAGAACGAGGCGCCGCCGCTGCCCGGCCAGAAGGCACTGGTCATCAGTAGCGGGCCCATCCGCATCGGCCAGGGTATCGAGTTCGACTACTGCTGCGTGCACGCCGCCTGGGCGTTGCAGAGCGCCGGCGTCAAGGCGATCATCGCCAACTCCAACCCGGAGACCGTCTCGACGGACTTCGACACCAGCGACCGCCTCTACTTCGAGCCGCTGGACGAGGAAGCGGTGCGCGACCTGCTGGAGAACGAGGCCTGTGAGACCGTCGAGCCGCCATCGATCGTGCAGTTCGGCGGGCAGACGGCGATCAATCTCGCCGGCCCACTGGCCCGCGCCAACCTGCCGATCCTCGGCTCCAGCGCTGAGGCGATCGACATCGCCGAGGACCGCTCCCGCTTCGAGGGGCTGCTGGAGCAGCTGGGCATACCGCAGCCGCCGGGCGCCGGCGTCTACAACCTGGAGGACGCGCTGCGCACGGCGGACCTCATCGGCTATCCCGTGCTGGTGCGGCCCAGCTACGTCCTGGGCGGGCGAGCCATGGAGATCGTCCAGAATGCGCACGACGTCATCCGTTATGTCACGCAGGCCACGCAGCTGGGCAGCGGCAAGGCCATCCTCATCGACAAGTACCTGGAGGGCATCGAGGCGGAGGTCGACGCCGTCTGCGATGGCGAGGGCGTCCTCATCCCCGGCGTCATGCAGCACATCGAGCGCGCCGGCGTCCACTCCGGCGACTCCTTTGCCGTCTACCCGGCGGTCGGCCTGACAGAAGCCGAGGTGCAGACCATCGTCGACTACACGCGCCGCCTGGGGCTGGCGCTCCGGGTGCGCGGCCTGATGAACGTGCAGTACGTCATCATGCGCCAGGATGAAGAGTCGATCGTCTACGTGCTGGAGGTCAACCCGCGCGGCAGCCGTACGGTGCCATTTATCTCCAAGGTCACGGGCGTGCCGGTGGTGTCGCTGGCGGTCAACGTTATGCTTGGCAAGACACTGCAGGAACAGGGCTACCCCGAAGGCCTCTGGCCGCGGCAACGGCTTGTCGCGATCAAGGCCCCCGTGTTCTCGATGTCGAAGTTGGCCGGAGTCGACACGCACCTGGGCCCCGAGATGAAGTCGACCGGCGAGGTCATGGGCATCGATTACAGCTTCGAGGCGGCGCTGGCCAAAGCGCTCTACGCCTCGGACCAGTTCCTGCCTCGCTCCGGTGCGGCACTGCTATCGCTGGCGGACCGCACTAAGACGGAGGCCATCCCCCTGATCAAGCAGCTCTCCGAGCTGGGCTTCCGCCTCTACGCCACCGAAGGGACGGCCGCGCTTATCCAGGCGCTGGGCCTGGAGGTGCAGGAGGTCCCGAAGGTGCTGGACCAGGGCTACCCCAACGTCCTGGACGTCATCAACGAGGGCATGGTCAACTTCGTCGTTAACACGCCCATCGGCAACCAGGCGGAGGTGCTGCGGGACGGCTTCTTCATCCGCCGCGCCGCCGTCGAGCGCCGCATCCCCTGCTTCACCTCGATCGACACCTTTCGCGCCGCCATCCAGGCGCTCATCGCCGGCGACCAGCAGTACACGGTGCAGCCGCTGCCGGACTACCGCTCCTAGGGATGCGTCTGGAACGCGCCCGCGTCATCTCGCAGGAGGAGGTGGCGCAAGACACCTTCCTGATGTGGCTCGATTGCCCCGCCATGGCCGGCGGCTCGGCTGGGCGCTTCCTCATGCTGCACTGCGGCGATGGCGCCGACCCGCTCTTGCCGCGGCCCATGAGCTACCACCGCTTCCGCGAGGCGGCGGGGCAACGACAGTTCGCCATCCTCTACGACGTGCGCGGCCGCGGCACCGAGTGGCTCTCGCGGCGGCATTCGGGCGATGAGATCGAGGGCTTCGGGCCGTTGGGCAAGGGCGCCAAGCTGAGGCCGCAGACCCGCAACCTGCTGCTGGTGGCGGGCGGCCTGGGCATCGCGGCGCTGCCGCCGCTAATGGACGAGACCATCGCGGCCGGCGGCGCCGTGACGTTATTGCAGGGCGCTCGCTCGGCCGCCAAGCTGCTGCCGACGTCACTGCTGCCGGCTGAAGTGGAGGTCGTCTCGGCCACGGACGACGGCTCGCTGGGGCACAAGGGACAGGTGACGGAACTGCTGCCGCAGTACCTATCCTGGGCGGATCAGGTAATCGCCTGCGGGCCGGCCGCCATGTTTCGCAGCATGGTGGAGGTGGTGCGAGCCTCGCGGGCGGGTCGCAGCCGTCAGCCGATCGATGTGTTGATGGAAGAGCACATGGCCTGCGGCACCGGCATCTGCTATGGCTGCGGCATCTTCACGCCCAAAGGCGTGCGGCTGGTCTGCAAGGACGGCCCGGCCTTCGAGCTGCGCGACCTTTTTCGCTGACGGGGCGCTAGGCCGTCGCCGGCTGCGCGAAGAAGTGCTGGACGCTGGTCTTGGCCGCTACCTTCTGCGCGATCTCCAGGAACGCCTGCGAGACCGGCGAGTCCGGGTCGCTGGCGACGATAGGCGCGCCGACGTCCCCGCCCTGCCGCACCCGCGAGTCGATCGGCACCTCACCGAGGAAGTCGAGGCCCAGCTCATCGGCCGCATCCCTGGCGCCACCGTAGCCGAAGATCTCCGTGCGCTCGTTGCAGTGCGGGCAAATGAAGTAGCTCATGTTTTCGATGACGCCGAAGACCGGCACGTTGAGCTTCTCGAACATCGTCACCGCCTTCTCGGCGTCCTCCAGCGAGACCGCCTGTGGCGTCGTCACGATTACCGCGCCCGCGATCGGCGCCTCTTGAGCCATGCTCATAGAGGCGTCGCTGGTGCCGGGCGGCAGGTCAATCACCAGGTAATCGAGCTCGCCGTCGCCGCCCCAGGGCAGGTCGTGCAGCAGCTGGCGGACGCCGGAGCCGATCATCGGGCCGCGCCAGACCACCGGCGTGCCCGGCTTTAGCAGGAAACCGAGCGAGGCCAGCTTGACGCCGTGCCGCTCGACGATCGAGAGACCGCTTTCGACCTGCGAGCCCGCTTCGACGCCCATCATCGTCGGCAGGTTGGGGCCGGTGATGTCGGCGTCCAGCAGGCCGACGCGGGCGCCGTACTTGGCCAGCGCCACCGCCAGGTTCACAGCCACCGTCGACTTGCCGACGCCGCCCTTGTTGCTGGCGATCGCGATGATGTTGCGCACGCCCTCCACCGGCTTGGCGCCGCTGCCGCGCGTCCAGCGGACGTCCGCTTCCATGCGGATGTCCGCCTGGGCTACCTCCGGCAGCGCTAGCAGCAACTGCTCCGCCTGCTCCTTCATCTTGTCGCGGACCGGGCAGGCGGGAGTGGTCAGCATGATCGTGACGGAGACGGCATCGCCGCAGACGTTGATGTCGCTCTCCTTCACGAAGCCCAGGCTGACGATGTCGCGCTGGAGGTCAGGGTCCTGTATCTGGCTGAGCGCCGAGAGGATCTGGGCCCGGGTGGCCTCTTTCGGGGTTTTTTCGGCATCTGGCATGGGACTCTCTCTAACCTCCGCTGTCTCTTTATCTTACGCCCGGCCCTCGGTCGGGTCGGTGACCAGGAAACGGCAACAGTCCTCGCCGGTCCGGGCGAACTGGTTGCAGCTGACATCCTGCCCCAGCAGCTGGGCCAGCAGGTTGACGTGCCAGTCGCAGACGTGGTCGTCGGCGGCGGCCACTTTTCGATAGATACAGTTGTAGTCGATGATCTCGAAACCAGCCTCGGACTTTCGCCACTCGGCGAATCCGCCCTCCGTCTCCAGGATCGAGGCGACCAGCTGGACGCGCTCCGGCAAAGGCTTGCCCTGCAGGCGCGGCGCGTACCGCCGGGCCAATCGAGTGGTCATCTTGCGGAAGAGCAGTTGCTTCTTCTCGTCGGACGAGAGGCCGGCGATCTCGCCGCTTTCCAGCGAGGCGATCTCCTCCAGCATCAGGTTGGCCAGGCGGTCATAGCGTTTGGGGAAGACCTCTTCCTCCGCCTTCTCAGCCAGTACGAAGATGTGGTGCGGCCGGCCGGTGGCGCGCCTGACCTCTCGAGAGCTGATCAGGCCATCACGCTCCAGGCCGGTCAGGTGCTGGCGAACCGTCATGTGCGCCAGGCCCAGCGCCTGTGCCAGTTCGTCGACGGAGCTGCCGCCGTGACGCTTAAGATGACTGAGAATATGGCTCTTAGTTGACTGCATATGATGTAACGGATGGTGCGGGATTCGCGTTCTAATTATACACGCCGACCCCGGCCGGGACAGCCAATCGGCGCCATAAAAAAAGCGAATAAGGTTTATAAGGTAAGAACCTTGACAGCATAAAAAACCGGAGCTACAATCTAAAACGCTTTAAAGAGCGTAAATAGATCAAGGGAGGGTAGCACCGCCAAGGAGACCAGGATGGGTAAGACAGAAGTGAAGAAGACAGAAGTGAAGAAGACAGAAGTGATCCAGGTGGAAGAGCTGCGGGACGAACCGCAGTGCCGCCACCACTGGATTATCGATACCCCGCACGGGGCCGTGAGCTCCGGTCGCTGCAAGATCTGCGGCGAGCGCAAGGAGTTCTTCAACTCCGCTCCGGGCGCCATGTGGGAAGACGACGCCAAGCCCGGCGAGATGGGCCGCTGGGGTCGCTCCAAGCCAGCCACGATCCAGATGGACGAGGATGGCTCCAGCTCGGACTCGGGCGTCGAAAGCGCGGCAGTCCTGGTTTAAGCCAACGCACAGAGCGATTCATCCCCCTCGCCTATTGGACGACGAGGGGGATTTTTTCGCCTCGGAGTCGCGGCCCCATATAATAAGGCAGAGATGATGCCGATATGGACCTCAGCGTAGACCTCGCCCCGCGCGGCAAGCGCAGCCTGACCCTGGCCAACCCGGTGATGACGGCCTCCGGCTGCTTCGGCAACGGGCTGGAGTTCGCCAGGATCTTCGACATCCAGCGGCTCGGCGGTATCGCCAGCAAGGGCCTGACGCTGCGGCCACGCTCCGGCAACGCGCAGTTGCGCGTCGTCGAGACGGCTGGTGGCATGCTCAACTCGATCGGCCTGCAGAACATCGGCGTCGAGGCCCTGATCCGCGACGTGGCACCGATCTGGGAGGGCTGGCGCGTGCCGGTCATCGTCAACATCGCCGGCGAGGCCGTCGAGGACTACGCGGAGCTGGCCGCGCGGCTGGACGGCGTGCCCGGCATCAGCGGGCTGGAGCTGAACATCAGCTGCCCCAACGTAGCCAGCGGCCTGGAGTTCGGCAGCGAGCCTGCTGCGGCCGCCGAAGTGACTTCGGCGGTCCTGCGCCAGACGACGCTGCCGGTGCTGGTCAAGCTGACGCCCAACGTCACAGACATCGTCCCGATCGCCAGGGCGGTGGTGGAGGCCGGCGCCGACGCCCTTACCGTCATCAACACCGTCTCCGCCATGACCATCGACGCCGAGCGACGCCGTCCCGGACTGGGCTGGGGCTCCGGCGGTCTCTCCGGCCCGGCCCTCAAGCCGATCGCGCTGCGGCTGGTCTACCGCATCGCGGAGGCGAACCTGGGCGTGCCGATCATCGGCTGCGGCGGCGTCAGCAGCGGCCTCGACGCGATCGAGTACTTCATGGCGGGCGCCAGCGCGGTGCAGGTGGGGACGGCGACGTTCCTCAACCCACGGGCGCCGCTCGACGTGCTGGAGGGCATCGAGACATGGCTGCGCGACCACGGCATCGAGAACTTGCGGGACATCATCGGCACGGCGCAACCACTGCGCCTGCAGGCGGATTGACCGCCTTCGGTCGCAAACGTACGATTTTCAGAGCGCGGGGTGTAGCTCAGTCAGGTTAGAGCGCCTGGTTTGGGACCAGGAGGTCGGCGGTTCGAATCCGCCCACCCCGACCATTTGCGGGCACGCCCCGCCTGTCTCCAGGGCGGCGGCCTGAGTCGCTTCTGCAAGAGTTTCTGCCAGCAGTCACTCGTTTGGAACGATGGTGTGACTCAGTGAAGCGTATGATACCGACACCTCCAACCTCTACAATGCGTACTAATGAACGTAGCAACCTCGACCACGAGTTCAGTTCGTCAATGGATGATCTTGCTTGTGACGGCGGGAAGTCAGGGCCTGGCCGTTATGGGCGTTATGCTCCTGACCCCGGCATTGCCTCGAATCGCTGTTGATTTCAACACCTCTGTATCCCAGGTGCAGTGGGTTGTGATCTCTTACGGCCTGACTCAGACAGCACTCGTTCCGCTGGCAGGAAGAATTAGCGACCTTATCGATCGAAGGAACGCTTTTCTCGGCGGCCTTGCGATTCTGGCAGCTGGTTCCGTATTGGGGAACCGGGCTGTCTCTATCGAAATGCTAATTTTCGCAAGAGTAATTCAAGCTGTCGGCGCAGCCAGCCTGGTCACCAACACATTTGCTATCGTCACGGACGTCTTTCCACCGGAGAAGCGGGGAGGCGCGCTTGGGGTTGTGGTGGTAATGATAGGAGTTGGGGTCGCTTCAGGATTCATCCTTGGGGGCTACCTCGTGACTCAGTTTGACTGGCAGGCGACCTTCCTCGCAATGATTCTCCTGGCCTGCGTTCTCTTTATTGTGGGGTTGCTGGTGTTGCCACGTGGACTGCGTGCGCGCCGGCGGGAGCCGCTCGATTGGTCCGGGGCGCTTCTGCTAGCGACCGGCCTCGTAGCCCTACTTCTGGCAGTTACGCAAGGTCAATCATGGGGCTGGATTTCGCCCCGCGTCCTCCTGCTTGCGGCATCAGCTCCGATACTCTTCATCACGTTTGTTCTGGTAGAAAGAGCTAAAACCCATCCGCTGATTGACCTCAACTTGTTTAAAGACCCTATTTTCGCGGCCAACAACCTGGCTGGTTCTTTCGGTTTTGTGTCATTAGGTGCCTTCGTATTTCTGATGCCCTTTTATCTGCAGGGACCTCAGGGCTTCTCGGCGCAGGAGACAGGGCTAATCCTGTTGCCATTACCCGCGGGGAATGTAATTGGCGCCATCATCACCGGCAGAGTTTCTACGAGGCGGATGGGGTCACCGATTATGATGAGTGTGGGCTTGATTAGTATCACGGTGGGATTCTTGCTGATCTCTGCTGTCGACTCGTCAACATCCGTGCCTGACATTCTCTGGCGAGCGACGATAGCCGGCTTCGGTGTAGGTACTTTCCAAACCTCGAATAGCCACATGGTGATGTCCGCGGTCTCGGCACAGAATCGAGGTAGTGCATCTGGTGTGCTCAACATGTTCCAGCAGATCGGAACCAACGTTGGCATAGCACTTTCCGGAGTAATTTTGTCTGTTGTGGTCTCGAATCAATTCGAAGGTCTCGGCGGATCGTCTAATGTCACGCCCCGACATTTCGCGCAATTTTCCAGTCAGCCCCAGCAGCTCTACGATCTCACACAGGCCTTCATGAATGGGTTTGCTCTGGCGCTCGTGGTAACGGCCGCCTTTGCGGTGATCGCCGTGCTATTGAGCTGGCTCGGCCTGATCGCACAGAGGGCAAGATTGCATAAGGAACCTCTGGTCAAGGTCTAGCCCGCCGAACCGGCGGCAGGATAGGTTTGCCGCCGCAGATTACCGTCGGGACCAGGAGGCCGGCGGTTCGAATCCGCCTACCCCGACCAGTATTTAGCTCCGTCGGCTGCGTTTAGCGCCGGGGGTCGCGCTGCTCCAGGAGCACGTTGACCAGCGCCACGCGGCCGGCCTTCACCTGCTCGATCGCTCGCTCCAACGCCGGCCGCACCTCCGCCGGGTCCTCCACCGATTCGCCGTAGCCGTCCATCGCCCGGACAACGCCGGCGTAATCGGGCCCGGGAGTGATGGCGCCGCCGTAGTAGACGCCCGTCTTCACCGCGAAGCCGTCCGGGTAGTAGTTCACCAGGCCGCCCTTCATCGAGGCGTAGAGCCGGTTGTCGAAGACGACGATCAGCATCGGCTGGTTGTACTCCTGGATGTAGCCGAGCGCCGGCAGCACCGGGTTGTAGTTGAAGGCGCCATCGCCGATCAGCGTCACCATCAGCTTGTCCGGGTTCCCCAGCTTGGCTCCAAGGCCGATGCCCAGGCCCGCGCCCAGGCCGCCGTAGTGGCCGCTGAAGAACGTCCCCGGCTGCGAGCGGTTGATCAGCCGGTTGATCGCCGGTCGGTGGGTGATCGTCTCCTCCAGCAGGACCGCATCCTGCGGCAACACCTCGTTCAACTCATGGCAGAGCCAGCGTGTATCGATCGGCGCCTGCTGGCCCGAGGCCTCGGCCTCACGGCGCCAGGCATCGCGCTGCTGCGCGTGCTCCGCGCTGACGCGGGTGCGCCGCTCCTCGATCGCCTTGTCGTCGGGGCCCTGCGATTTCAGCTCTTTGACGCGCGACGCCAGCTCGCGGGTGGCGGACTTGACGTTGCCCGCCAGCACCAGGTCGACCTTGTAGTTCCAGAAGCCGAGGTTTGTCTTGCCGGGGTCCTCGTCGACCAGGACGGTGGTGGCGTTCTCGCCGGGGCCCTGCGCCGGCGGGTGCCAGGGCGCGTTGACGCCCAGCAACAGGACAACGTCGGCGTCCGCCAGGTAGGGTCGCGGGTCGTAGCCCAGGTGCAGCGGGTGATCGTGCGGGAAGTTGAGGTACATCGGGCTCTGCGATTCGACGACCGGGATCGCCAGGCTCTCCGCCAGCTCGACGACGTTGGCGACGTTCTCCGGATCGCGGCCGGCATGCTCCGTGATGATCAGCGGCGATTTCGCCTCGACCAGCATCTGCGCGACGCGGCCAAGCAGCTCGCTGTCCGGCTGGAAGGTCGCGCCGGGGAAGGAGTGTGCGCGCACGGACTCCTCCGGCATCTCCTCCAGCAGTAGTTCCATCGGGAAGGATAGGAAGACGGGGCCCATGGGCGGCGTCAGCGCCACCTGGCAGGCGTGGTGGACCAGGCCCGGCAGGTTGGCCAGCGTGGTCACACGCTCCGTCCACTTGACGACGCGCTCGGCCGTCAGGGCCGGCCCGCCGATGTCCGTGAGGAAGCGCTGCCACTGTGCGCCCGGGTCCAGCGACGGGTCCTCGCCGAAGCTCGTGGACTCACCGGCGGCCACAACCATCGGGACGTGCTCGTGCAGGGCGGCCCGCATCGCCATCGTCGCGTGCATCGTGCCGACGGTTGAGTGCACCAGCACCGCCGGCAGCTTGCCGGTCGTCTTGTGGTAGCCGGAGGCGAGGCCAACGGCCAGCTCCTCGTGGCGGGTATTGATGTAATAGGGCATCGGCTCTTCGCGGGCTCGCAGCTTGGCCAAGGCCTCCCAGACAGCGGGCCACTCTGATCCAGGCGAGGAGAAGATGTACTCGATGTTGTGGGCCTTGAGTATCTGCAGGAACGCCTCACCGGCTGATATCTTCGTCGATTGCTGCGTCATGGCCGTCCACCTTCCGACTTCCTGCTTCGAGAAAAAGCGGCAATTCCGCCATGCGGCTCGCCAACTCGTCTGGCGCCGCGTGCTGGAATTCTAGCAGGATGCGATTGGAAAAGCGATTTGCGTCCGCCCGCCGGGGCATCGAAAAATCTGGGCTTTCGTGCCGTTCGCGTTTGGTGCTAGGATTGCGATATCCGTGAACGGCACTCGTCCGCTGGACGCGGTGGCACTCAAGACCGGAGGGAGGAACTAAACCATGAAACCACCTTATGTAGTCGACGCCGACGGACACGTATTCGAAGTGGACGCGCAGGTCAGGGCGCTCATGCCGGCACCGTGGAACACCGGCTCCCGGCTGCAGATCCCGTTCGATGGCGGCTTCAACCGAGACTATTTCGGCACGATCGGCAAGCAGCCGCGGCCGACCGAGCCGAAGCACCACCTGGCGGACATGGACGTCGAAGGCATCGACATGGCGATCCTTTACCCCACGACCGGCCTCTTCATTGGCGAAGTTCGCGACCCGGACTGGGAGGAGGTCTACTGCCGCGCCTACAACGACTGGCTGGCCAACTTCTGCGCGACCGACCCCAACCGCTTCCGCGGCGTCGCGATGGTGCCGTTGCAGGAGCCCAAGCGCGGCATCCAGGAGCTGACCCGCGCCACCAGCAAGCTGGGGATGGTGGCCGCGATGGTGCCCAGCTACTTCCGCTACGGCCCGCCCAACGTCGGCGATCCGATGCTCCACGACTTCTATGCCGAGGCCGAGAAGCTGGGCGTGCCCGTAGCCGTGCACGCCACGGGCGGCTTCACCGCCGATACGGACCGCTTCCGCCACTTCATGCAGATCCACACCTGCTCGCACGTGCTGGAGCAGATGATCGCGGTGACGGCCATTGTCATGGGCGGCGTCCTGGAGAAGTTCCCGCGGCTCAAGGTGGGTTTCATGGAGGCTGGCTGCGGCTGGGTGCCCTTCTGGCTGGAGCACATGGACGAAGAGTTCGAGGTGCGCCACAAGGAGGCGCCCTGGCTGAAGCGCCTGCCCAGCCAGTACATCCTCAACAGCCAGTGCTACTTCGGCGTTGAGCCGGAGGAGAAGCTGATCCCGCTGGCCGCCGACGTAGTGGGCGCCGATCGCTTCTTCTACGCCAGCGACTACCCGCACTGGGACAGTGAGTGGCCGAACACCGTCAAGACGCTGGCCAATCGCAAGGACATTACGGACGAGCTGCGCCAGAAGATCATGTGCGATAACGCCCTCAACTTCTATGGCATCAAGGCGCCGGTCTCCGCCTGATTACCTGGCGAAAGGGGGCGGGTAAATCGTGACTAGAATTGCAGTCGCCAATTTGCGCATGGCCGGCCTGGACGGGCCGGCCCGGGAATGGGAGAGCGCCGGTCATGAGGTAATCATGATCAAGGCGCCGCCCGCTCCCACCATCGAATATCCGGTCGCGGAGCTTGCGGAGCTAGCTGGCCCGGCCGACATCCTGGTGAACGACGGGCGCCAGTACATCAGCGACGCCATCCTGGATAGCCTGCCGACGCTGCGGGCGGTCTGCGTCCCCTTCATCGGCGTCGACAAGATCGACGTGGCGGCTGCAACCGCGCGCAACCTGATCGTCGCCAACTCGCCCTCGGAGCCGCTGCTGCACGCGGTGGCGGAGGCAACGATCCTGCTCATGCTCGCCCTCAACAAGCGCCTGCGCCACGAGGAGAACCTGCTGCTGCAGGGCAAGGTAGGTATGCCGGAGGACCGTAACGACCAGTTCATGGGCAAGACCATCGGCATCGTGGGCCTGGGGCGCACCGGCAAACAGATTGCGGTGCGCCTCCAGGGTTGGGGCGTGCGCATCCTGGCCCACGACCCTTATCTCCCGGAGGTGCCGGAGAACCTGCGAGGCCTCGTGGAGCTGGCCGACCTGGAGACGCTGCTGCGCCAGTCCGATTTCGTGGCGGCCCAGGCAGTCCTGACCAGCGAGACGTACCACATGATCGGCGAGCGTGAGCTGCGGCTGATGAAGCCGACCGCCTACGTGGTCAACACCGCCCGCGGGGCCATCATCGACGAGGAGGCGCTGGTGGAGGCCGTCAACGCCGGCGTCATCGCCGGCGCCGGGCTCGACACGTTCGAGACGGAGCCGCTGCCGATGAGCAGCCGTCTGCGAGAGCTAGACCCGGAGCGGGTCATCCTGACGCCGCACATCCTGCCGCACTCGCAAGAAGCGATCGCGGGGAACATGGCGCTGCTGACCCGCAACGTCCTCAACCTGGCCGCCGGACGCTTGCCGGAGCAACTGGTCAACAGGGAGGTCATCCCCAACTGGGAGAAGCGCTTCGCGGCCATGAAGATGCGCTCTTAGGCGCGGCTTCTGGACGCAAAGGCCTCGCGAGCCTATCCTGCGGAGAGAGCAGAGCGCGAAAGGGTAACAGATGGAAGACCTCAAGGGACTGGTCCTGATTTTGTCGGTTTTCGCGATTGTCATCGGTTCGCTGGCAATAGGCGTCATCCTGGCTGCTCTGTACTGAGCAAGCTGCCTTTTCCCATATATATTCTCCATCGCAAAAACTCGCCCTTCGCTGCACCAGCTTGTATCCCTTTTGACTACCGCCTACAATATCGAGCGAAATGCGTGCCCGTTCCGGTCCAGGATGGCCGGGTACAAAGGCGAGGCGTCGACCTCGGGATCCAACTCGATGACCGAACCTACGAGCACCGAAGTGAAATGAAATAAGGAGGTCACCGAGTGGCTTACCAGGACAAGACCCTCGTTTGCGTAGAGTGCGGAGAGTCCTTCACCTTCTCCGCTAGCGACCAGGAGTTCCACGCCAGCCGAGGTTATCAAGAGCCCAAGCGCTGTCCTGACTGCCGTCAGGCCCGCCGGGCCACGCGCAACGGCGGCATGGGTGGTGGTCCCCCCCGTCAGATGTACGACGCCATCTGCGCCAGCTGCGGCAAGCCCACCCAGGTCCCCTTCCTGCCCCGCCAGGAGCGGCCGGTCTACTGCAGCGATTGCTTCGCCAAGACCAGGCCCGTCCGCTCGCAGCGCTGGTAAGCGCCTTCAACGGCTGAATCTAAAGAGACGTCCGCAGGGATCCCGGCGGGCGTCTTTTCTTGGGCCTCGCCTCAGGAAATGACGTAGGAGGCCACGACCAGATAGTGCACCGCACTCCCGCCTATCACCAGCGTGTGAAACACCTCGTGGTAGCCGAAGACCCGCGGCCAGGGGTCCGGCCGTCGCAGGCCGTAGACCAGCCCGCCGAGGGTGTAGAGCACGCCGCCCAACGCGATCAGCGCCAGGGGCAGCACCGCCATTCGTATCGTCAGCTCCAGGGCTGGCACTAAAGCTGTCCAGCCGACGATGACATAGGCGGAAATGCCGAGCCACCTCGGCGCACGCGGCCAGGCCAGCTTGAGCAAGATGCCGGCGCCGGCCAGCCCCCAGATTACCGAGAGCATGCTGATGCCCCAACCGTTGTCCAGCACCAACAGGCAGAAGGGCGTATACGTGCCGGCGATCAAGACAAAGATCATCGAGTGGTCCAGGCGCTGCATCAGCGTGCGATATCTGGGCATCCAGGTAATCCTGTGGTAGGCGGCGCTGGTGCCGTAGAGCAGCAGCAGGCTGGCCACAAAAACGGCGCCGCCAACGTAGCCGCGCGGCGATTGGGCCAGCAGAAGAAGCGCCGCTCCTCCGACGGCTACCGCGACCAGCGCCGCCAGATGGGGCACGCCGCGCAATAGTGGTCTCCGCGCCAACGCGACGGCTGGACTCGCGGTGGGGGCTGAGGTCATGCCTCCAGCCTAGCACCCGCCGACAACCCAGACCACGCAAATTTGCTCTCAGGGTATTTCGGCACTCGCTGACAGTTTCCAGATGCGCTAAGATGGCGCAATGAGAGACCGGATGCAAGAGTTCAGCAGCGCCTACTGGGCAGCGATCCACGTCATGGACCAGCTGCGCCTGCAGGTCTGGGAGCAGCGCGGCTTGACGCTGCCACAGCTGCGCGTGCTTTTCCTGGTGCGCGCCAATCCGGATATCACGACCAACGCCCTGGCCGCCCGCCTCCGCATCACCGTATCGACCGTGAGCGGGCTCGTCGACAAGCTGGTGCGAGCCGACCTCATCGAGCGGCGGTCCGACCCGGGCGATCGACGCGTAATCCCGTTGCGCCTGACCGAGGAAGGCCAGGCCGTTGCCGGAGAGATCGGCGAGAAGGGCGCACAGTTGATGGAGACCATCGCGCAGGCGCTGGGCGATGACGTCGATTCGGTAACCAGTTGCCTGGAGCAGGTTGTAGAAGCCGCACGTGAAGCCGGACTCAGCGAAAACGGCCAGGGGGAGGCCGCCGAAACCAGCGAAGTGGCGTCGTGAGCGCCCGCGGCCCCGGCAGGGTTTTCCTTGCCCTCTCTGTCCACAACTATCGCCTCTTCTACTTCGGCCAAATAATCTCCCTCAGCGGCACCTGGATGCAGACCATTGCCCAGGCGTGGCTTGTCCTGGACCTGACGAACTCCCCCCTGGCGCTGGGCACCGTCACGATGCTGCAGTTCCTGCCGATAACGCTGCTGGCGCTCTTCGGCGGGGTGCTGGCAGACCGCTTGCCCAAGCGGCGAGTGCTCATGCTGACCCAGATCTCAGCCGCGATGCAGGCGTTGATCCTGGCGACGCTGGTGCTGAGCGGCGCCATCCAGCTCTGGCATATCTACCTGCTGGCGCTGATGCTCGGCCTCACCAACGCGCTGGACATGCCGACGCGGCAGTCGTTCGTGGTGGAGATGGTGGGCAAGGAGTATCTGACCAACGCCGTAGCGCTCAACAGCACCGTCTTCAACGGCGCTCGCGTTGTCGGCCCGACCCTGGGCGGCCTGACGATCGCGGCCATAGGTGTCGGCGGTGCCTTCCTCCTCAACGGCCTGAGCTTCCTGGCATCCATCTCTGCACTGCTGTTGATGCGGGACAGCGAGCTGCGCCACGTAGAGCGACCGGCGCGCGGCAACGTACTGGGACAGCTAGCGGAGGGCATTCGCTATGCTTTCAACACCCGGGAGATCTTCCTCATCATCATCGCGATGGCCTCCTTGGGGACGTTCGGCTACAACTTCAGCACTATGCTGCCGCTGATCGCACGCTTCATCCTGCACATCGATGCGCTCGGATTCGGCTCGCTGTTCTCGGCCATGGGCGCCGGCTCCGTGATCGGAGCGCTGGTTGTCGCCTACTTCGGGCGCTCCAGCAAAAAGACATTGTTCGCCGCATCCATGGCCTTCTCGCTGGTGCTCATCTGCATCGCGCTCTCCACCTGGTACGCGCTGACCCTGGTGCTCTTCGCCGCGCTGGGCCTGAGCAGCATAACCTTCAGCGCCACCGCCAACACGCGCCTCCAACTCCTAGTGCCAGACGAGTTGCGAGGCCGCGTCATGAGCATGTACACGCTGCTCTTTGCAGGCACGACGCCGATCGGTGCGGTGATCATCGGCGGTCTGGCCTCGCGTATCAGCGTCAGTGCCACGATCACGCTGATGGGCTGCCTCTGCGCGGCCGGTACGCTCCTGGCCCTGTCCTACTCGCGGCCGTTTCGCCAGGCGGCGCCCCAGCCGGCCGCCACACCCGGTGGCTTCGATAGCCATCGGGTCGCCTGAGCGGTCGGTTTGCCGCGTTTGCCGCAACCCTGCTAACATGCTTGCACCATAGCGGCCGCTGTTATGTAGGAGGTATGCCATGAGCAACGCACCGACCAGGGCTAACGTAGAAGAGCTGCGCCGGGGGCTGATGAGCGCGGCCCAGCACCTCGCCGCCTCCGGGGTGATGTCGAAGTCGCTGCACGGCAACTGGAGCGTCCGCATCCCCGAAACCGACCAGATATTGATCACCAGCGGTGGCACCTTTGCCAGTATGAAGCCGCAGGACATCGCACAGCTTGACCTGGAGGGCAACCTCATCGAGGGCGAGATCCAGCCGATCTTCGCCGAGATCATCCAGATGCACACCCGTGTCTACCAGGTGCGGAGCGACGTCGGCTCAGTGCTGCACACCCACTCCCCCTTCGCAACCGCCTTTGCCGTCGCATCCAAGCCGATCGAATGCTGGTCGGAGGCCCAGGCGCGTTCGGGGCTGACCGATCCGGTGCCCGTCGCCAGTTACGCGCCCAGGGGCTCCCACGAGTCCGTCGATAACATCGCCAACGTCATCGGGCCGGAGACGCGAGCGGTCCTCCTGGAGAACCACGGCATCCTGGCCTTCCACAGCAACCTGCAGATGACGGCGCAGGTGCAGTTCGCGCTGGAGGAAGCGGCCGAGACCGGTATCTACGCCTCGACGATAGGCCAGCCCAAGCTCATACCGTCAGAGATGGCGCGGGCCGCCATCATGCGCGCCGAAGACTTCGCGCGCGCCGGCGTCCAGCGCCGCTAGACCTCTACACCGGCGGAGCGATATTTGCGCACATGCTCCGGCCAGTTGAAGCGCTGGAAGAACTCGTTGGCGCTCTTGTAACCGGTCACGAATAGCTCCTCCTGCTGCTTCCGGCTCAACGTAAATTGCGTCGTGCGCACGCCCCTTATCGGGATGTGTATCGTGCGCTCCTGGTCCCAGGGGCTGAGGTGGCGGTCCATGGCGCCCATGCCGGTATGGAAGGTGTTCCAGAAGACGCCTAGCGGCCCGCGAATGCGGAACCAGGACGCTCCTTCGTCCAGCAGGAAGCCAAAAGTCGGCCGGTGCGGTGGCCCGGCGTAGGCCGGGCGATCGTAGATCCAGATCGGGAAGTTGCTGGACACGCCGCCGTCCACCAGCAGGCAGGGGCGGCCGCTCTCACGTTCGTGCAGGACGACCGGCTTGAAAAGCAGCGGGATCGACATGCTGGCGCGTACCGCCAGATGCACCTGCATGGCGTTAGGGTCCCCGTATTCGCGATATTCCGGCGCATCGTCCGGGAAGACGACCGGCTTGCGGCGGCTGATATCGGTAGCCACGACCTTCAGCCGATGAGCACTCTGCCAGCTCTCCTTGCGCTCGATCCGAAAGTCGGCGAACGTCATTTCGCGCTGGGTGCTGTCGGCCTGGGTGACACTGAGGTGGCGGCGCAGGATCGCCTGCAGCTCGTTGCCCTCAAAGAGGCCACGGCGCAGCAGGTTCGGCAGCAGAGGCAGCAGGAAGTAGTAGCGGCGGCGCAGCCAGCGCAGATTCGGTAGGTAGGCGACGTCCAGGACTGACGACAGGTCCAGCTCAGTGAGGACGTCCCAGATGTAGCGCCAGCCCTGCTGGCGGTGGGCGGCCAGCAGGGCGGCCACGATTGCCCCGCCCGAGGTGCCGGCCAGCAGGTTCCAGCCCAGTCCTAGCTCCTCGCCGGCCGCGAGCGCGCCCAACTGAGCGATTGCCTTGACGCCACCGCCCTCGAAGACGGCATCGACATGGGGATCTTTCGCGCCTTCCTCGCCGACCAGGCGGGCCAGAACCTGTTCGTCGGTTTCGATCATGCCAGTTCATTCTAAGCGCAGGCTGGGGCGACAGACCGCCGGTAAGCGGCACGCTATACTGACAGCCGATGATCAGCTCGCGCGCTATAGTCGATAGGCGCCGCTTCAGACGCTTCGTGGCCTACGTCCGGCCGGGCAGCGAAGACGTCGTCCTCGACCTCACCGTCGGCCACGACCTCCTGGCCCGTTCCTTTGCCCGTCGTGCCGGGCGGGTCTATCACCTGCAGCCTCACGGCGAAACGGGCCGCCGCTCGCAGCTGATCGAGAGCGTCCAGGGCAACTCACACGACATTCCCTTCCCGGATGAGTCGTTTGACCTGGTGGTCTGCGGCCCGACCTTCCATCACCTGAAGCCGACCCGCTCCGCCCTGACCGAAGCCTTCCGGGTCTGCCGTGACGGCGGACGGATAGCAATCGAGGACGTGGTGGCGTCGGAGCAGGATATGCGCGCTCGCTATCAGAACCGGCTCGAGCGCCTGCGCGACCGTTCGCACTTGGATTACCTGCGCCTGAGCGAGCTGATCGCCCAGCTGGGTGAGGCCGGCTTCAACATCTGCGAGGCCCGCACCTTCGCGTTGCAGCGCGAGTTCAACGAGTGGCTGGCCGGCGCCCGCCCCTCCGTCCAGCGGGTTGAGCTGATACGGCGCCTGATGAGCGGCGGCCAGGAGGCAGACATCAGCGGCCTGGCCATCCGCCCGCTGGACGATGCGATGGAGTTCACCCAGCGGCTAGCCTGGGTGATCGCGCAGAGGCAGCTCTAAGCCGGCTTGCGCTTGTACTTCGATGCGCTAGTATCGACCTGAGATGATGCAGCCGAGGAAGATACCGCTCCCCCTGGTGCTGGGCCGGATCATCGCTGTTTCCGGCGTTGGATTTGCGTCCGCGTTCGGGCTGTTCCTGCTGATCGCTGGTATCTGGCACATTGGGCTTATCTCCCTGGCTGCGACACTGTTCTTCATCTTCATGATGTTCGCCATCGAACGGGGAGCCGCGAGCGATGAAGACGAGGAGTAGGGCGCGGTTGCATCGCCCAAGTCCGTGATATACTCGAAACGGCACTAAATTGGGAAGGAAGCGGTTAGCGTGATTGGCAGTCTTGGCGGCCCCGAATTACTGATAATCCTGGCGATAGTGGTGGTGCTCTTCGGCGCCAGCCGTATCGCCGGACTCGGCAGCTCCCTGGGAGCTGCCATCCGCGAGTTCAAGCGAGAAGTGAATGCGGATGACGACAAGAGCAAGACCACGTCCCATTCCGAAACTAGCTCGCAGCAGCCGACTCCGACGAGTTCGGCGCCTCGCGAGGACCGGCCGTCCTACCGCCACTAAGAGCGTAGCGATAGCAGAAGAGCGGCCAATTGGCCGCTCTTTTCATTTGTGGAGGGAAGGCTCGAGGAGGCGCTTACCCCTCTTGGATCCGGATGCTGATGATGCGCGGGCCGGGCGGCGGGTTGGGCTGGCAGGTCGCGTTCCGCGTCGGCTGGCCGAAGCATGGGTCGCGCGCGGGCAACGAGGCGAGGATGTTCATGCCGCCAGTGACCTTCCCGAAGACTGAGCCAAGGTCGTCCTGGGCTGTCGCGGGCACCTCCAGAATGTAGAACTGGCTGCCGCTGATGTTGCTGGTGCTGCCGCCGATCGCCGCCATCGCGACAACCCCCGCGTCCCGGGCCTGGTTGCTGCCCTCCAGGGGCAGGATGTAGCCCGGGCCGCCGGCGCCGGTGCAGGGGAACTGGCCGGCGGCGTCGCAGGTGGGGTCGCCCGCCTGAACGATGAAGTTGGGGATCACGCGGAAGAACGAGAGCCCGTTGTAGAAGCCGTCCTTTGCCAGGAAGACAAAGCTGTTGACGGCTCGCGGCGCCTGGTCCGGCAGCAGCTGCACCTGGATCTCGCCGAAGTCTGTCTGGATGATCGCTGTGTACTTCTTGGAGGGGTCAATGGTCAACGCGGGTTCAGCCGGATAGGTCTTGACTCCGGCAAGACGTGTCGGTTCTGGCGTCACTGATTCGTTGGCTACCGGCGTGATCGGCTGGCGCTTGCTGCCGCTGCTGCCCCCACTCGCCAGCGCCCCGGCTGCCAGTCCGCCGATCATCAGAACGATGAAGAAGACGTAGAAGACCTTGACGTTGAGGATTACATTCAGCGGAAACGGGTATTTAGCCCGGGGCGGTGCGCCGCCGCCGCTGCGTGGCCTGCGTCTGGTGCGTTGTCTTCTGGTCAGGTGATCGCTCTCCTTGTTTGCGGGTGCCATTCGAGTATAACAAGCGCGATCCGCTCGATCATCCGGCAGCTGATATTAGCGACTCGAAATCGCAGCATTACTCCCTGTAACGACGCGACACGTTGTTGCGTCGATATTGCTGGAACCAGATCGCGCTTATCGAAGCGCCAATATCGAGTTCAGGGAGGCAGCCTTGATCAACACCGATACGCAACCAAGACACCGGCCGAGCGACCCGGTCGCCGAGCTGGCCGGACGCCGCTTCTTCGCCTGGCGCATGGCGATCTCCTGTCAGCACTCGCTGAAGGAAGTGAACCAGGCCATGGCGGCCGAGCACGCCGGCGAACGGCGCGCCGCCCTGGCGGAGGCGGACCGCCTCCTCAAGCTGGAGATGCACCACTGGATCCAGCGCGGTGAGGCGCTGGACATCATCCTGGAACGTCTGCCCGGCTAGCGGTGGCCGCTAGCCGGTTCCGCCGGCTGAACACTGGTGGCGCCGCGCCGCAGCAGCAACTCCGTTAGCAGCACCACCTCGTCGCCATCACGACAAGCTACCTCAACCCGGCCTAGGGTCGCCCCGGGACGGCCCGGCGTAAACTGGCTGCGGTCCATGAGCAGCGCATAGCCCGCCCAGAGGCCGATCATCAGGTGCCAGAAGATAATCCAGGCCACCAGCTGCAGGAGGAACCCGTCGCGGCCGCCGGGGCCAATCCCCACCGCCGTCAGGATCGCAGCGGCCGGCACGCCGAGCACCGCTCCCGCGATGCTCCACAGTGTCACCGTCACCACAAAGCGCCCGAAGAATAACGACTCGCGCCTGCCGGCCGGGGTCGACACTTCCTGCGAGACAATGTCCGGCACATCCAGGCTGACGCGGTCCGGCGAGACGCCCTCCTCGATCAGCGCGGCGGCAGCCTCGCGCGCCTGGACTACGTCCGCGAAGGACGCCACCACCCGGTAGGGGCTATCGTCGTGGCTAGCCACTCGTGGCCGGGCCCGGCGGTAGGGTCCTCACTTCGACCGGCGCCCCACCGTCATCCAGTTGGGCCGGAGGATCGGGCGGATCGAGGCCGACGCTCTGGCGGATGACCTTGGCCAGCAGCACGGCGTCCTGCAGGCTCCAGAGGGTAGCGCTGACCCGCCCCTGAGTGCTTACGACGCTGATGCGCTTGAAGAACCGGCTGACTGAAACGTCCTGGATATCCGTGTAGGGAATCGATTCCTTCTGCAGCAGGCCCTTGAAGTGGACCGCGCGCGCCCCAGCGATGACCTTGCCGAACGGGTACTTGGCGGCTTCCATAGCTGACGCTCCGCGGCCGGGTCCGCTAGTCGGCGCCGCCGAGGAAGTAGGGGA
>DASRHH010000139.1:0-4199 GCA_035650635.1 Dehalococcoidia bacterium
CGTACGCCTGCGCACCGATGGCGGTATCAAGACCGGCCGCGACGTCATTGTCGCCGCGCTGCTGGGCGCCGACGAGTACGGCTTTGGCACGGCCTCACTGGTCTCGATGGGCTGCGACATGGCACGCCAGTGCCACCTCAACACCTGCCCCACCGGCATCGCCACTCAGCGCGCCGACCTCATCGAGAAGAAGTTCCACGGCGAGGTCGAGTGGATCGTCAACTACTTCACCTTCGTCGCCGAAGAGGTGCGTGAGCTGCTGGCGGAGCTAGGCTACCGCCGCCTGGACGAGATCATCGGCCGGGTCGACATCTTGCAGCCCAAGGGCCTGCCGGAGGGACATCGCGGCCGCCTACTCAACTTCGAGGCCATCCTGGCCGATGTCGACCCGGCGCGCATCGTACCGCGCAAGAACCTGCTGGAACGCAACGTGCGGCCGCAGCCCAGCGCCGACGAAAAGGTGCTGGAGCAAGTGGCGCCGGCGCTGGAGCGCGGCGAGGCCGTCCGCGTCGAGACGACGATCCGCAACAGCGACCTGACGGCCGGCGCCCGCATCGCCGGCGAGGTGGCGCTGCGCTACAAGCTGGAAGGCCTGCCGGAGGACACCATCGAGGTGCACTACAAGGGCAGCGCCGGCCAGAGTTTCGGCGCCTGGTGCACCAACGGCATGCGCCTGATCCTGGAGGGCGAGGCCAACGACTACGTGGGCAAGGGCATGTGCGGCGGCGAGATCATCGTCCGCGTGCCGGCCAACGCCGAGTTCCTGCCGCACGAGAACGTCATCATCGGCAACACGGTGCTCTACGGCGCCACCGGCGGCAAGCTCTTCGTGGCTGGCCGCGCCGGCGAGCGTTTCGCCGTCCGCAACAGCGGCGCCATCGCCGTCGTTGAGGGGGTGGGCGACCACGGCTGCGAGTATATGACGCAGGGCCTGGTCGTCGTCCTGGGCAGCACCGGCCGCAACTTCGCGGCGGGCATGTCCTGGGGCAACGCCTACGTGCTGGACCAGGACGGCAGCTTCGCCGGCAAGCTCAACCCGGAGCTGGTGCGAATCGACCGCGTGGAGGCAAGCGACGCCGCCGGTTTGCGTGGGCTCATCGAGGAACACGTGCATAAGACGGGTTCGCCCTGGGGCAGCGAGATCCTATCGCGCTGGGACGAGTTCCTGCCGTTGTTCTGGAAGGTCAGCCCGATAACGGTGCCGCTGGACGTCACCGGCCACACCGTGCACAAGCACCACGAAGAAGAGGAAGAGGAGCCGGCGGGCACTAAAGCCTAGCATCTTTCTAGACCGGCTGAGCGCTGTAAACAGGAGACTGCCATGCCCTTGTACCTCACCCGCTTCAGTTACACACCTGAGACCTGGAAGGCGATGATCGAGCGGCCGGAAGACCGGCGGGATGTGGCTCGCGAGATCATCGAGTCGGTCGGCGGCAGCCTCCAGGGCTTCTGGTATGCCTTTGGCGAGTACGACGGCTACACGCTCTGGGAGGCGCCCGACAACGTCAAGATGGCGTCTGTCGCGCTGGCGCTGTCATCCCGAGGGGCCATCAAGTCACAGGAGACGGTCGTCCTGATGACCGTGGAGGAGACCGTCGAGGCCCTCAAAGGAGCGGCAAAGGTGCCGTATCGCCGTCCGGGCCGGAGCGACTAGAGGCCAAAAAGCGCAGGTTGACAGCAACATAGCGCATTGTTATCCTCAACACGGTAGGTCAGGTAAAAGGAGTAACCGCATGACAACTGAAGCCGGTCTTATCACGATGACCGAGATCGCGGCCAGCAAGGCCAAGGCTCTTCTTGAGGAGAAAGAACTCACGGAAGAGGGCGCCCTGCGCGTCTTCGTCGTCGGCGGTGGTTGCTCCGGCTACCAGTACGGCATGGCCCTGGCGGCAGAAGCCGAGGAGGACGACTTCGTCCTCGACTACAACGGCATCCGCCTGCTGGTCGACCCCGATAGCGCTCCCCTGCTGGTGGGCGCCGAGATCGACTACGTGGAGGACCTGATGCGTGCGGGCTTCACCATCTACAACCCGAACGCGGTCAAGACCTGCTCTTGCGGAACCAGCTTCCAGACGGAAGACGGCTCCGGCCAGGCGCGGGCCTGCGGTCACTAACCTACCCCGACACGGAAATCGGAGAGGGCCCTCTTTCTTGAGGCGCCCTCTCTTCTTTTTGCGCAACAGCCAGGGGCTATAATTACGGCAAACGGCTGAAAAGAGAGGTAGCGAGATGGGCAACTACTGGATCGTCGTCGGTGGGCCGGAGAACTTCGAGATCGCCAGGGAGCGCGGCTTCGATATGTTCGGCTTCAAGAGCACGCGCCGTCGCGAGGCGGCCGAGATGCGGCCGGGCGATAAGCTCATCTTCTACCTGACGGGCGTCATGAAGCTGGGCGGCATCGCCGACGTGACGTCGGAGTACTTCGAGGACCACTCGAAGGTCTTCGGCAGCAAGAAGAAGCCGAACGAGGACTACCCCTTCCGCGTGCGGACCAAGCCCGACCTCATCCTGGAGCCGGGCGACTATCTGGACGTGCGTGAGGTCGGCCCGATGCTGGAGTTCACCAAGCGATTGCCGCCGGAGCACTGGCGGCTCGCCTTCCAGGGCAACCTGCACCTGGTTCCCCATGCAGACTACGACTTCATCCGTACGCAGATGGAGCAGGCCGTAGGCGCCAAGGCGTAGCGGTCGCTAGGTAGCGGGGGCCCGCTAACAGCCTCGTCCGTGTCCTTCGGGGGAAGGATCACCGCTCGCTACCCATCGGGCCCCAGCGCTAGCTCATCGCAAACCGGCCGAGGCCACACTAGGAGTTAGCAGGCAATATTTTCGGTCCACCACCATTCGTGGATCAGTGTGCCCCATCTGCTATTGTAAAAACCGATGTTGTTGTTGTGCAAATGACCGCAAGCCGTGAGGTATCCCTGATGGATATGATACGTGCTCCAACCGGCGCCACCTTGACAATCGCTATCCTTGGTCATCCCAGCTATATAGTAGGGACCATTGAGTGTCCATGAAGAGTTCAAACCAGCATAGATGACAATGGGACTATAGTTAACTGCTTCGGTATGAATGAATCGTTCTGTGCCACGCCAAAGCCCGTCATAGTACCCGTAGAATCGCACCTCAGTATAGTCACAAAGGTCGGGATAGTATTGTCCCGAGTAAATTGTCGCATTGGCCGCCCAAGCAGCGTACCAGGAAGAGGCGGGAGCGGTTGTTAGGCCCCAAGTTAGAAGCTCCCCCCAAAAACCGTAGGCTCCCTGACAGCCGGTGTTCCACCTTTCCTGTTCGTCTATTGCGTCGTCACCACCGTGGAAGTGCGGCCCGGGCGCTGGTGGATCGTAATAGCGAGTATCACACCACTGGAGAACTCCATTGCCCGGATCAGCGCCATGAGTGGCAGAATAAAAGTCGAGCACGTACCCATAGTTTTGCGCGCTGACACTGCTGGGACGACCAAAAACGAGTAACCACAAGGCTGTCATAGCAACTATAACGGCAGCGACTCGTACCATCTGGAGCCTCTCTATTTTCCGAAATCCAACAGGAAGTACTCGGCAGTGTCCAATGCCCTTTTATAGCTGTCGTCATTCGGATCGAGCGACGTCGTATCTATTCTCATCATGATCCCAGGAGCTCCATCCGTGGGCGTCCGGGCAATGACCATTAGCCTAGTGGGCATGATGAAAGAAGCGGGCACCTCGACGATGGCGGGCCGCCCACTGATGCTCACCAGCTTCAGGCGCTCGAATGGAGCATCAAATGAAACCACTGCTCTGCCCGTGTAGTACCCGATGCCTAGGCCGTCGGCTTCGAGTGTGCATACGCCCACGTCGACTTTACCGCCGTACCGGGCCTTCACTCGGTCGGTATACAAGGCGGCACCTCCATCGGCCGGGCACACCGGCTCGAGGCCGGTGAAGTCCCTCGAAACGACAAACTCGCCCATTTCGCCCTCAAAACGTGGCTTGGCGCGATCCGCTATATATGCCTCTGTGGCCTGTCGCATAAAGTCCGGCATATTCGCCAGATCTGCCTCAGAGAGGGGCGGTGGCGGTTGGGCCTCTCGTTCCTGATCCGTGGGCTTCGGCGGAAGACCAGACTCCGACCCCTCGAAAAAGGCCGCTCGTAATCCTATCGCCGAGCCGAGGCTCAACCCAATAACCAGCAGTGCTATAGCTAACTTGTGTAACATG
>DASRHH010000140.1:0-4637 GCA_035650635.1 Dehalococcoidia bacterium
GCCAGGGCGACATGTTTGTCGGCAAGGGCCACCACAAGTTCGGCTACAACGGCAACTGGAAGCTCCAGATGGAAAACACAGTCGACACGTACCACGTGCAGGTGCTGCATGCCGCTTACTTCCAGATCGTCGAGCGGCGCATGGGGGTGTCCCGGGCCTGGGACGCCTCGCAGAGCCGCACGCGTGACCTGGGCAACGGCCACTCTACCCTGGGCGAGGACCCGATGGACCTGGACTACCAGGTAACGTCTGCCGGCCTCAACTTCAACGTCGGCGTCTTCCCGAACCTCGACATGCTGGCCCTGGAGCGCGGCCTGCCCACACAGATTCGCGTCATCCGGCCGATCGCGTACAACCGCACCGAGGTCACTCTGCACCCTCTCCTCAAGCAGGGCGTGGCGCCCGAGGTGAACTTCGACCGCCTGCGCCGCTACGAGGAGTTCTACGGCCCCGGTGGCTTCGCTTCCCCGGACGACTGGGAGATCTTCAGCCGTATCCAGACCGGCATCCAGGCAGACAGCATTGAGGGCAGCCAGTGGGCATTGCATCTGCGCGGCCTGCAGACCGAAGAGGTCGATCACGAACGCGGCATCCGCACCAATCGCGGTGGCTATGGCGAGGCTTCGCAGCGCGCCATCTATCGCCATTGGAAACAGGTAATGGCAGAATAGCCGCAAGGAGGAGTGGAACGATGATGCGTGGAGGACACAGACCAGACTCTCTGTTGAAGAGCGAGTTCGCGGCCGTATTCGTCGAGATCCTGGACAGTGGCCGCGGTCCGCGACTGATGATCAAGGACGCGCGGACGGACCAGGCCATCTATCTCGATCCTCTGGAGCTGGAGAGCCTGGCCTGGCGCAAGCACGCAGACCTCAAGTCTTTCCTGGACCCCTCTCAGGGGCGTTGGAGCGACGGGCCGGACGATGGCCTCAGCGACATGCTTAAGGGGGTAGACGTAGACCTTTAGACGCGCACCGGTCCCGCATCCTGACAGGCTGTCGGGACGCTAAACAGCAACTATAAGGGGGAGGGAGAAGTTCGCTTCGGGGAGAGGCGAACTGCATTCTATAGCTACCATGCCAATTCTTTCGGTGCGCGACGTTACCCTGCGCTTCGGCGGCATCGTCGCTCTGGAGAACGTGTCCTTCGATGTGGAAGAGGGGCAGATCTGTGGTCTGATCGGCCCGAACGGCGCCGGCAAGACGACCCTATTCAACTGCATCACTCGTCTTTACGAACCGGACGAGGGCGAAATTGTCTTCAATAACCGGGAGCTTCTCAAGCTCTCCACCCATCGCATCGTGGAGCAAGGGGTGAGCCGGACCTTCCAGAACCTGGCGCTCTTCCGCTCCATGAGCGTGCTGCAGAACGTGATGGTCGGCACCCACTGCCATAGTAAAGCCAACTTCCTCACCAGCCTGATCCCTTTGCCCAACGTCATCATGGAAGAGCGCAGGGTCAAGGAAAAGGCGATGTCCGTGCTGAGTATTTGCGGCCTGGAGTCCCTGGCTAACGCCTACACCTTGAGCCTGCCCTACCCGACGCTCAAGCGCCTTGAGCTGGCCCGGGCGCTGGTCTGCGACCCCAAGCTGGTGCTGCTGGACGAACCTGCCCACGGCCTGACCCACGAAGAGGTAGTCGAGTTCGCGGAGTTCATCCGCAACCTGCAGCAACAGTTGAAGCTGACGCTGGTCCTGGTGGAGCACCACATGGAGCTGGTGATGCGCGTCTCCGACAAGATTGTCGTGCTGAACTCCGGAAGAAAGATCGCGGAAGGACTTCCTGCTGACATCCAACAGAACCAGCAAGTCATCGACGCGTACCTGGGCGGTTAGTCATGGCGCTACTCGAAGTCAAAGACCTGGAAGCGAGCTACGGCCCCGTCCGCGCCCTGCACGGCGTATCCTTTGAGGTCAACGCTGGCGATGTCGTGAGCATCCTCGGCGCTAATGGCGCCGGCAAGACGACGACTCTGCGGGCCCTTTGCGGCATGGTGGAAGCTCGCGGCGAGATCATCATGGATGGCAACAACGTCCGCCACTGGCCCACCGAGAAGATCGCCCGGCGCGGCGGCGTGGCACATGTGCCGGAGGGTCGCGGTACCTTCACAGAAATGACGGTCGATGAGAACCTGCGCGTCGCCTCGTTCGCTTCCGGGCACAGCAAGGACCTCCGGCCCGACCTGGAGCGCGTTTACGGCTACTTCCCGGCGCTGGCTGGCCGTCGCGCTCAGATCGCCGGGACGCTGAGCGGCGGCGAGCAGCAGATGCTGGCGATCGGCCGGGCGCTGATGACCCACCCGCGCATTCTCCTGCTGGACGAGCCGTCGCAGGGACTGGCGCCTCTAATCACGCGCAATATCTTCGAGATACTGGCCTCCCTCAACAAGGAGGAGCACGTCACGATGCTAATCGTTGAGCAGAATGCGGCGATCGCGCTCAATATCGCGTCGTCAGCTTACGTGCTGGAAGCGGGGCGTATCGTCCTCTCGGGCACGTCGGAGCGCCTGCGCAACGACGAGAGCGTGCGCAAGGCGTACCTGGGATACTAAACGAGACGGGGTAGGGAAGATGGAAACCTTCATACAGCTGGTAGTGAGCGGCATCGCCACCGGCAGCATTTACGGCAGCCTGGGCCTGGCGGTGGTTCTCATCCTCAGGTCCACCCGGGCGCTCAACTTCGCCCAGGGCGAGATGGCGACTTTCGGGGCGTTCACGGCCTGGTCCCTGCTCAACACCGGCCTGAGCTACTGGGTGGTCTTTGCCCTCATGATCCCGATTTCGTTCTGCGGCGGCTTCGCGCTGCACCGCGTGATTGTGCGACCTTTCGAGCGCGGGTCTTTCTCTCGCCTTGTGATGGTGCTGCTGGGCGTCTTTGTCGCTCTGAACGGGGTGACCATCTACATCTGGGGCGGTATTCCCAAGAGCCTGGAGACGCCGTTCCGCCAAAAGCCGTATGACATTGGCGGTGTCTTCATCAGCGCCCATGACATCGGCACCATCGGCGTCATGCTGGGCATGCTCTTTGCGATCTACTTGCTCTTCAACCGCACCAACCTGGGCCTCGCTATGCGCGCGACGGCGGAGAACCGCGCTTCCAGTCAGCTGCTGGGCATCCCCGTGGGCCTGATGCTGGGCGTCGGTTGGGGTCTGGCGGCTGTCGTTGGCACGATCGCTGGCATGATGATCGCGCCCAAGCTCGTCCTCGATCCGACTCTAATGCTAGGCGTGCTGCTTTATATGTTCGCAGCGATCACGCTCGGTGGCTTCGAAAGCCCGATTGGTGCGGTTGTCGGAGGCATTTTGGTCGGCGTCGGAGAGAACCTGCTGGGCCACTATTCATTGAATCTCGGGCTGTTCACGCTTTCGATAGGCAATGAATTACGGCTGCCGGCCGCGTTATTCTTGATTGTCATCGTCCTGATGATCAGACCACAGGGCTTATTCGGCCGAGAGCACGTGCAAAGGGTCTGATCATCATGAACCGACGCGTCAAGAACCTGGCCAGCAACGTCTCCGTCCCATCCGACGTCTTGCGTAAAGTCGCGATCATCGCTGCGGCGCTCGCATTCGTCTGTTACATGCCGTTCTACACCGGCAAGATTCCCCTGTATCACGCGCCGTGGGCGTTCCGAAACTACCAGTTCAGCGAAGTGTTGCTCTACGCTACCGCGCTGCTCGGCCTGACGGTGCTCACCGGGCGGGCTGGCCTCGTCTCCATCGGTCATGGTGCCTTCGTGGCGATCGGCGCTTATGCGGCCGGCATCTCCATGCACGAGTGGAGCTTCGAGTACTGGATGGCGATTCCCTTTGGCGGGCTGGTCGGCTTCATGATCGGCGCCTTCTTCGGTTTGCCGGCGCTGCGCTTGAGCGCCCACGCGCTCACCATCGTCTCGATATCAGTGGCGCTTTCGCTGGCGCCGATCATCAAGTGGAAGCACATCCATGACTACACCGGCGGCTCAACCGGCTTGATCATCAAGCCGGCGGATGTTCCCTTCAACCTGCCACTTGCGAATCACCAATGGCTCTACTTCCTGGCGCTGATCATCTTTGTGATCTCCCTGGGGATCACCTGGTGTCTGCTGAGCGGCCGCCTAGGGCGCGCCTGGACGGCCAGCCGTGACCACGAGATCGCAGCGGAGTCCATGGGCGTCAACCTGGCGGTCTACCGCACCATGGCCTTCGCCTTCGCAGGGCTGTTTGCCGGCCTGGCGGGTGGGCTCTACGCCATGCTGGTTCAGTTCATCAGTCCGGAGAGCTTCACGGTCAGCCTCTCCATCCTCCTGCTTACCGGACTGGTGGTGGGAGGGCGCGACACCATTGTGGGTGTCATACCGGGAGCGATCTTCATCCAGTTCGTGCCCATCTGGTCAGACGACATCTCGCGGGCCTTGCCCCTTGACCGCGACTTGCCGCCGGGCATCATCTACGGCGTGGTGCTGATCAGCGTGATGTTCCTGATGCCTGAGGGCGTCATGGGCGCGCTGAAGCAGGGCTGGTCCATGGGAGACCGCATGATCCGCTCGGCGCGCCGCTCCGGCGGCCTGCTGACGCCGCGAAAAGAAGCGGAAACACTGGTCGACCCGACCGAATAGCCGCAGCACCTGCTGCTTGACAGCCTTTCGTTCGCTGTGC